>JAZKHI010000147.1:0-22727 GCA_040385445.1 Bacteroidota bacterium
TTGCACAAGAAATAAGAACTGACAGACGTGGAAACGGAAACGGTCATTCAAATGGTAACGGAAACCATAACGGACATAACAATTATTATGCAATTGATTATAGAGACGCTGAACCGATCGAATTTAGAGAAAGAGGAATTTCTTTTTATGTTTTCCCAAACGGAGATTTCGATTTCAACTCTGGAAACGGAAGTTATATTGCAAGACGTGGCGGAGTTCCTGCTACAAATGTTGGAGATAGAGGTGTTAGAGGAATCAAAATTGAGCACGACAATTATGGAAGAGTAAGACGTGTTGGTAATGTTTTTGTAAACTACGACTACTACGGAAGAGTGAAAAGAATTGGTAGCGTGTATATGACTTATAACAGTTTCGCCTTAACAAGAATTGGTGGAATGAGATTATTTTACAACTACCACGGACAAATAGTTGGTGTTACAGGTTTTGTAAACGGAATGAACTACGGTTACCAATACAACCCTTGTCCAGCTGGTTATAGCGGAGGTGATTATCACGATGATAACTACGGAAACGATGATGATTTTTACTACTACAAAAAAGATGGTAGTAAAGAAAAAATGAAAAAAGAAGACATCGATGGTGTTAGAAAAGATGCTGTTGAGCGAAAAAGATAGTTTATAGTTGGTTGATTGATTGAAGAGTCCCGTAACGTGAAAGCGAAGCGGGATTTTTTTTATAGGTACGCGGATTTGACGGATTTTATTGTTTTATATTCTTTGCGTAAAGATTTTCACGCAGATTAAAAGGATTTTTATATTTTAATTTTAAAGAATTTCTCAACTGTATTTCTAATCACAAAATTAACATCGCTTGAAATCTTGAAATAGTAGTGAAAACCTAAATATAAACAAGAAATTAAAACCGATTTTAAACCAATATTTATAATTGGATGAAAAGAAAATTCCCAGAAATAAAATCCAAAAAATAAAGCTAAAGTAATCACAAATGAAACAATAGTATTTTTCGTAAATGGAAACAATTTCATTTTAAAAACTACGAATAACAATTTCGCTAAACTATACATTCCTATTGAAATTAAGGTGGCGAATGCGGCTCCGTTTAATCCAAAATTAGGAATGAAATACATATTTAACAAAACGATTAAAATCACCAACATTAAGCCTAAAAATAATACCGCTTTGTAATATTTTGAGTTGAAAATTATGGCATTATTGTTTCCTAAAATTAAATCGAAATATTTTGAAAAACCAATCGTAAAAACCACAAATAATCCTTGAGCATAATCACTTGGTAGCATCAAGTATAATTGATTAATATTGACAAAAATGCCTAACATAATTAAACCACCAATAACTTGTAAACTAATAGACGATTTTTTATATAATTCGTTTAATTCTTTCCATTTGTTTTCGCTCATTAATTTCGCCGTAATTGGATAGGTAATTTGATGCATCGCTCTGCTTGGAACAGAAATAACCATCGCAATAAAAATTGCTACAGAATAATAAGCAATATTGTCAATTTTCATATAATGCTTAATCATATACTTGTCAATATCTAACAGCATATTCGCAATACTAGCCGATAAAATAATGAAAACTGTAAACGTCAAAATAGCTTTACTATTTTTTGGCGTTTTAAAATGCAACCTGATTTGTTTGACTTTGTTCGCATAGAAGACAATCAGCAATAACCCAATTCCGTACACGAAAACCAAAGAATAAATAAAATCAGCGGGTGAAATGTATTCGAAATACACTCCGAAAAGTAAAATCGTAATTAATATTCGAACGAAAACTTCTTTTACAAAACT
Organism: Bacteroidota bacterium; assembly: GCA_040385445.1. Classification (GTDB taxonomy): domain Bacteria; phylum Bacteroidota; class Bacteroidia; order Flavobacteriales; family Flavobacteriaceae; genus Flavobacterium. Next base: position 1,796 of record JAZKHI010000147.1, read on the forward strand.
TCCAAAAACAGATTTCATGTGGGCTCTCAACCAAGCATAGAAAATCTCGAAATAACCCATAAAAATTCCGATAATTGGAATAATCCAAACGAAATCATAAACGATACTATTTTTCTGAGATTCGTAAAGTGCGATGCTGTCGTAAAAAAAGTAAAACAACAGCATTAATGGTGTAATGAAAAACAGCGGAACAAACAGCATATACGTGATATAACTATTTAATTCTTTCTCTGTTTTATTGTTTTCGTTGAAGAATTTTATCAACGTATTTTGTATTCCGAACGACATAATCGGATACAAAATATTCGCTGCTGAAAGTACATAACCTGTTAAACCAAAATAATCTTTTCCTAAAAAATACGGATACATAAACAACGTATTTGCCGCACCAATTCCGAAACCCAGTAAGGTTATGATGGTGTTTTTAATAGATTGTTTGATTACGATTCCCATATTTTTTAGTATTCAGTGTTCAGTTTTGAGTATTCAGTTTTATGTATTTCAAAATTGAAAATTCGTTTTTCAACATTCCAAGTTTTTTAAAAATTATCAAACTTAATTTTTGCCATTGAATTTTGATATTGTTCTTGACAGTTGTTCCGTCAAACTTTTTCTGCTAAATTGTTGTAAACCAACTGCATTTACTTTTAGACTTTTATCCAAATATTGATTAAAATACGTCGAAATTTGATTTTTAAGCTCATTTTTCGCGTTATATTGATAAAAAACGCCTGTATTTGTCTGTTTTATGATGTTTTCAAAATCGGAATTTTTTGGTCCAATGGCTAAAATTGGTCTTTCGGAAACCATGTATTCAAATAGTTTTCCTGGAATAATGCATTTCGTGTCTTCCGAATCAATTTCTATTAGTAATAAAACTTGCGAACTTCTTTGATGTACCAAAGCTTCTTCGTGAGAAACATAACCTAAATTCTGAACAAAATTATCTAGTTTAAAATCTGAAATCGATTGCAAAACTTCTTTACTAACCGCTCCAATTAATTTCAACTTAAAATATTTGGAAAAAGCTTCATTTTCTTGAATTAATTCAGATAAAGATTCCCATAAAATTTTCGGATTTCTTTCTGATAAAAACGAACCAATATGTGCTAACGTGAAGTTTTCATCTAGTGGTTTTCTTTCTATTTTTTCGATATCATAACCATTTGTTATGACTTCAATTGGTTTATTCGTAATACTTTCAAATTCCGTTTTTGTAGTTGGAGAAGTCACTAAAATCGTATCGCAAGTGTTCATAACTTCTTTTTCCAAAGCTTTGTGCTTAGCACTCGCCCACTTTGATAATTTCAGTTCTTTATGATAACCAATGGTTGTCCACGGATCACGAAAATCGGCAATCCAATTTACGTTTAATTGCTTTTTTAAATGTAAACCAATTAAATGCAAACTATGTGGCGGACCAGTCGTTATAATAGTTTCAATATTATTTTCTTGAATGTATTTCTTCAAATATTTTACAGAAGGTTTCACCCAAAAAACTCTTGCATCTGGAATGAATACGTTTCCGCGAACCCAAAGCATTGCTTTTTCAATAAACGATTGCTTTTTCTTTTGCGTAATGATTCCAGCGCCTAATTTTTTAGTCTTATTTTTCGATAAAAAAGAAGCTAAAGCGTAAGGTTCAAATATTTTATTTTTCAGAATAACAGTAGCATCAGAAACTTCAGAAAGTAATTTTTCGTCAAGTAATGGGTAACTCGGATTTTCTGGAATATACACAATTGGTTCAATACCAAAATCGGGAAGATATTTCACAAACTTCAACCAACGCTGCACGCCTGGTCCACCTGCAGGCGGCCAATAATAGGTGATGATTAAAACTTTGTTTGAACTCAAAATAAATCAGTTTATCTCAGCCAGTTTCTTATTCTGTTTTCTCCAATAAAAAATACCTAAACCAATGGTTAAAAGCATTAAAAATGTAGAAATCAAAGCAATTGTACTTCCAGTTTTCACTACTTGTGGTTCAAATTTGAATTCTATAGTATGTTTTCCTGCTGGAATTTGTAAACCTCTTAAAACATAATTTACATTTAAAATTGAAGTCTCTTTTCCATCAATTGTGGCAATCCAACCTTTTTCGTAATACATTTCTGAAAACACTCCAAAACCATTTTTAGAATTGTTAGAAGTATATTTTAAATGATTTGGTTTGTATGAAACTAAATTAATTGAGGCTGTTGAATCTTTTTCAAATTTTGAAGAAAAATTAGAGCCTTTAAAATGATTGCTGTAATTTTTTTCATTCATTACAACTTCGTCTTTAGTTTTTAACTTATCTAAAGCTTTCATTTCTTCATCGCCAGATTTTACAAACTTAACTTTCGAAACAAACCAAGCATTTCCATTAGCATTCGGGTTTTCTAAAGCTTGTTGAACACCTTCTTTATTCGTTTGTAAAATGTATTTTGCATTTAACATATTCAACACTTCAATATTGTTTTTCGCAATTTGATAATCGAATATTTCTTGAATTTTCTTAGGTTTAGCAGCATGATAACCTCCAATAGATTGGTGATAAAATGAAGCTCGAGCACTGTTCATATTTCCATCCACATCGAAAACTCTGAAATGAGTCGTGTCTTCTAAAATACGAGCATCTGCTTCTGTTGGTTCCCCGAAAGGTCTTTCAATTTGACTTTTAGAAACGAAATCATCTGCTTTTACGTAGTTTTTCGCTACTACAAATAAATCAATAACCATTACTAAACCAACTAAAACGACAGTTGTAAATTGTGAAAACGTTTTTTTAGTATAGAAAAATAATATTCCAAAAGCCACGGCTAAAAATCCTAATGAACGGAAAATAGTAGAATAATACATACTTTCTCTATCTTCTTTCAAGACTTTCATTACTTCTGGTCCGTATTGTTGTGCGTAAAATTTATCGTTTGCACCAGAAAAAGTAAAAACACCATTCGCAAATAAAATAACGATTAAAAGTCCAGCTACAATTGCTCCTGCGTATAACAACGGTTTTTTTCTTTCTTCTTCATCTGAATTAATAAACGCATTTAAACCCAAAGCGGCTAAAACTGGCAAACATAATTCTAAAATAACTTGAATTGAGGAAACCGCTCTAAACTTATTGTACATCGGAACGTAATCAATAAAGAAACTCGTTAAAGGCTCAAAATTCTTACCATACGATAATAAAATAGAGAAAATCGCTCCAGCAATTAAAGCATATTTAATTCTTCTTTTTTCTAAAAACAAAGCTAAAATCGCTAAGAAAAACACCACTATTCCAATATAAGCTGGCGCGGCAACACTGGTTTGATCACCCCAATATGTTGGCATTTGTTTGACTAATTCTCTAGCTTCATTTTCAGGAACATTTTGAGCAACAATAAATTGATACATAGCAGAATCCGTTCCTAAATCGTCATAACTGGCGCCACCGAATAATTTGGGTGCGATTAAGTTTAAACTTTCAGAAATTCCGTAGCTATATTGTGTAATGTATTCATAACTCATCGCGTTAGTATCGGTTTTCTTTTTACCGTTTTCATCGAAAGTTAAATCGCTATTACTTCGGGTTGAATATTTGGCATATTCTGCTGTGGCTAATAAGTTTGTAGCATTCGCACCAATAGCTAAAACAGCCCCTAAACCTAAAATAGCAAACGATTTATATAAATGTTTAAAGTCTTTTTCTTTGACGATTTCGTAAATATAAAACCCAATTACAAAAGCAAATAAGAACAAGAAATAATACGTCATTTGGAAGTGATTTGCCTGAATTTCTAATCCAGCGGCAAGCATTGTTACAATTCCACCAACTAAATAACGTTTGTTGAAAATAAAGACAATTCCGGCTAAAATCATCGGAATATAAGCAATTGCGTGTGCTTTTGCATTATGTCCTACTCCTAAAATAATAATCAAATAGGTAGAAAAACCAAAAGCCAGCGCTCCAAAAAAGGCTTGCAAAGGTTTGATTTTCAAACTCATTAATAATAAGTAGAAACCTAAGAAATATAAAAATAAATAATCTGCAGGACGAGGTAAAAATCGTAACGCGCTATCTAAACTTTTAATGTAATTATGTGGATATTTTGCACCTAATTGATACGTTGGCATTCCACCAAACGCACTATTTGTCCAATATGGTTCATCATGGTATTCATTTCTAAAGTCGGCTTGTTCTTTAGCCATTCCTGTATATTGGGCAATATCAGATTGTGAGATTTGCTTTCCAGACAAAACTGGGTAAAAATAAATAACAGCAATTACTATAAAACCAAAAATGGCATATAAATGTGGCGCAAATTTTTCTAATTTCTTCATTTTACTTCTTAAATTAATATCCTACAAAAATAAAAAATTCCCCGAAAGGGGGAAATTTTTATTCAACTTCTTCGTAATCGATATAATCACCTACAACTTTCTTCTCCTTTTTAGGAACTTCTTGTCTGTTTTCTGTTGGCGATTGATATTGTTGTTGCTGTTGTTCAAATTGTTTTTTAATATGTTCTTCTGCTTTTTTCGCTACTTTTTGCATCAAATAAGGTGCTAACAATCTCATTGCGAACTTAAATAAATAATAAAACAAAATGATGTAGAATAAAGTTCTAATAAATCCCGGCACACTTGCTGTATCCATAATCGTATTTTTTTTGTCAAAAATAAGGAATATATCAAATGTATTACTTAAAATTATTATAAAATATTTACATTTGGGTTTTAAAATAAACTTTATGAAGCCAACTACTAACATATTTTTATTTGCAACGCTTTTTACTTCAGTAATTTGTAATGCTCAATTTACAGATGAAGTGAATTCGAATCGACCTGGAAAATCAATGATGGCTTTTTCTGTTGGTAAGAATGTTATTCAAACGGAAACGGGAATCAATTATATTAAGGAAGATCACGAAAATTTAAATTATGATGCGAAAGGTTTTAATGCCGATTTAGCCTTACGTTGGGGATTATTAAAAGAAGAATTAGAAGTAATTGGAGAAATTCAATACCAAAAAGACACATATAATCAATTCGGTTTTACGACTGACAGAAGCGCTTTACGACAAACTGTTATTGGTGTTAAATATTTATTTTACGATCCATTTAAAAACGGACCAGAAAAGCCAAATTTATATAGTTGGAAAGCCAATCACCGTTTCAAATGGAAACAATTTATACCTGCTTTTTCAGGTTATGCTGGTGTGAATTTCAGTTTTGATGACAAAAATTTATTTAATTATGCACCTGCAAATATTGTGGAACCAGGCTTCAGTCCGAAAGTAATGGCAATTGCACAAAATCATTTTGGAAGTAGAACGGTTTTAGTAACCAATTTAGCTTATAATAAAATTGGAACTGAATTTGCAAGTATCGATTATATTTTGACATTAACTCGTGGAATCAATCAAAACTGGTCGGCTTTCATTGAAAATCAAGGCTATAACGGAAAATATTATAGTGATGGAATTGTGCGTTTAGGCGCGGCTTATTTACATAAAAAAGACATGCAATTTGATGCTTCAATTGGAACAAACATAAAATCAACTCCAGGAATTTTCTATGGCGGAATTGGGTTTACTTGGCGTTTTACTAAAAATTATAAAGAAGTAAAAATGGACAAGCCAGGTACAAGAAGTAAAATGGACAAAAAAATGGATAAAAAAGCCGATAAAAAGAAACGAAAAGACGAAGTGGAATAATGATTGAAATAAAAGAAGTTTTCTCGAAAAAAGAAATGAAGGATTTTGTAAAATTTCCTTTCGAATTATACAAAGACAATAAAAATTGGGTTCCACCATTAATTCAGGAAGAATTAGAAACCTTTGATAAAACCAAAAATCCAGTATTTCAAACCGCAGATACTCATTTTTATTTAGCCTATAAAAACAATAAAATTGTAGGTCGTGTTGTAGCGATTATAAATTGGGACGAAGTGACTATTTTAGGTAAAAAGAAAGTTCGTTTTGGTTGGTTTGATGTGATTGACGATATTGAAGTGACTAAAGCGCTTTTAGACAAAGTAATCGCTTTTGGAAAAGAGAACAATTTAGAGAATATTGAAGGTCCGATGGGTTTTTCAAATTTGGATAAAGTGGGTTGTTTAATTGAAGGTTTCGAAGAAAGAGGTTTGATGATTACTTGGTATAATTTTCCTTATTATGCGACACATTTCGAACAATTAGGTTTTGCAAAAGAAAAAGTATATTTAGAAAGTAAATTTCCATTTTCAAACATTGATGCAACTAATTTTCAACGAATTGCAGATATGATTGAAAAAAGATACGAATTGACACATTTGAACTTTACCAAAACCAAAGACATTATGCCATATGTAGACAAAATGTTTACATTATTTAACGGAAGTTACGCGTCTTTGCAATCATTTGTCCCGATTAACGACATTCAAATTGAGTATTTTAAGAAAAAATACATTTCGTTTATCAATCCAGAATTTATAAAATTCGTCATGGATAAAGAAGGCAAAATGGTCGCTTTTAGTATCGTAATGCCCGATTTTGCTGAAGCTTTACAAAAAGCAAAAGGAAAATTATTTCCAACTGGATTTTTACATTTATTAAAAGCAAAAAACAAATGTAAAACGGCTGTGTTTTATTTAATTGGCGTGTTACCAGAATACCAAAGTAAAGGCGTAACTTCTATTATATTTAATGAAAACCATATCAGTTTTAAGAAAATAGGTGTCGTAAATTGCATGCGAACACCAGAATTAGAAGACAATCACGCGATTCATAATTTATGGAAACATTTTGATCCAGAATATCATAAGAAGCGTTGTACTTTTATTAAGGAGTTATGATAGCTTACTTCAAAAAGCACAAACAAAAAATCAAACTTATATTCATACTTTTTACAACTTGGCTTTTAGTTCATTCTATTTTTATTACTATTGATGGATTAAAAGATGATAAAAAAAGTGGTGATGTAGCAGTTATTTTAGGTAGTAAAGTAAATGAAGATGGTTCTTTATCTGAAAGATTAGAAAAAAGATTAGAATGTGGTTTACAACTTTATAAAAATGATAGAGTAAAACAAATAATTGTTAGTGGCGGATTAGGAAAAGAAGGCTTTTATGAAGGTGACAAAATGAAAGCGTTTTTAGTCGAAAAAGGTATTCCAGAAGCATTAATACTTGTTGATAATTTTGGAAATAATACTTTATCAACTGTTGACAATACAATGAAATTAAAAAATAAATTAAATATTAAAAGTATAATTGTAGTCTCACAATATTTTCATCTGACAAGAACAAAAATGTTGTTTAAAAAAAGAGGCTTTAATAATATTAGTAGCGCAAGTCCTAATTACTTTGAAATAAGAGATTTTTATTCAATTTTAAGAGAATTTGCAGCATTTTACAAAGAATTAATTTAAAAAACAAACAAAATGGACTTAATGGGAATGATGGGTAAATTGAAAGAAACCCAACAAAAAATGGAAGAAACTAAAAACAGATTAAACAGCGTTTTAGTGGACGAACAAAGCAACGACGGTTTATTACAAGTAACACTTACAGCCAACAGAGAAATTAAAAACTTCAAAATTGCTGATGAATTATTACAAGATAAAGAAATGTTAGAAGACTATTTAGTAACAGTCTTAAACAAAGCCATCACAAAAGCAACCAACGTAAACGAAGCAGAAATGGCTGCAGTAGCGCAATCAGGAATGCCAAGTATTCCAGGAATGGATATGTTTAAATAAGACTTAAACATATAAGTCATATAAGTTTTATGAAAAGGTGTTCGTTTATAGTTATTTAAATTATTTCAAGCGAAGCGCCTTTTTATTTACAAAGTAACTATGTTTCTATGTGGTTTAAATAAATAAACAAATAATTATTTTGGATAACAACATCAACGCTTTAGAAGAAGATTATTTATACATTCAAGAATCTCAAATTCCGAATTCGGGAAAAGGGTTGTTTACGGCTATAAAAATCTACAAAGACGAAGTGATTACGTTATTCAAAGGCAAAATCTTATCCGATTCTGAAGCCGAAACGATTGTAAAATCAGGCCACGATCAATATTTTATCAATTTACTTGACGGAACTATTTTAGATTCGAATTTCGTGGAATGTTTTGCAAAATATGCTAATGATGCTTCTGGTTTTAGTATTTCCGAATTTAAAAACAATGCCAAAATTGCTTTAGACGACGAGGAAAATGTGTGCTTAATTGCTCTGAAAAACATCAAATCTGGCGAAGAAATCTTTTGCAGTTATGGAAAATCGTATTGGAAAAAACACGGAAAATAATGATTACAAAAGCTACTTTAAATCAAGTAACCGAAATCACTAACCTAGTAAATTCGGCTTATCGCGGAGAAACCTCTAAAAAAGGCTGGACAACTGAAGCCAATATTTTAGAAGGCACTCGCATTACTGAAGCTGAACTTATCGAAATACTTTCCGATACCAACAATACTTTTTTACTCTATCAAGAAAACAACAAAATTATTGGAACGGTTTTATTAACCAATAAAAAATCCGAATTGTATTTAGGTATGTTAACCATTTCACCAGAATTACAAAACTCAGGTTTAGGTAAAAAATTATTACAAGCAGCCGAAGATTTTGCACTTTCTTCTGGTTTACCGAAAATTGTGATGACTGTAATTACCATTCGTCAGGAACTTATTGCTTGGTACAAACGCAATGGTTATGCGGATACTGGAAAACGAGAACCTTTCCCAGCTAATTTAGACGATGTGGTTTTACACTCGGAACCCTTAGAATTTATGGTTTTGGAGAAAAAATTATAAAACCACTACTACTCTATTGCAAATATTACATTTTTTGAAAATAATTTAAAGATGAATAAATTTCAAATCTTATAGAAAAATGCAGACAGATAATTTAGAACAGCAAGTCGCTTTCATAAAAGAAATTGACAAAATAAAATACATTCAGCGCAAAACCAAACTATTCAATAGCGACAGACATGAAAATGACGCAGAACATAGTTGGCACTTAGCAATGATGACAATCGTATTAGCGCAGCATTCGAACCAACCTATAGATGTTCTTAAAGTTTTGAAAATGGTTTTAATCCACGATATTGTGGAAATTGACGCTGGTGATACTTTTATTTACGATACGAATAAAAATCATACGAATACCGAACAAGAACTTATTGCTGCAGAACGCATATTTGGACTTTTACCAAAAGAACAAGCGGAAGAATTTATTACGATTTGGAAAGAATTTGAAGATGGTTTAACCGAAGAAGCAAAATTTGCGAAAGCAATGGATAGATTTGAACCATTACTGCAAAATACCTCAAACAATGGAGGAACTTGGGCAGAATTTAATGTTCCATATCAAAAAGTTTTCGACAAGAAAAAAGCCATTAAGGAAGGTTCTTCAACTATTTGGAACTACGCCGAAGACTTAATTAACGAAAGTGTAAATAAAGGCATTCTAAAAAAATAATCATCTTTTCTGAAAACATCTATTAAAACTAAAAAATTCAAAAAACGACTAATTTCTTAGTCGTTTTTTGAATTTGCCTTATTTAAAGAAAATTCTTATTTTTGTTTTATATAAGCCTTTAAAAATGAATTGGAAAGCCAAAACCATTCTCTATAAAAACACGCCAAGAATCGCTGTTTATTTTGAGAAAAATGAAAAACTAATTGAACGAATTAAAACGTTTACAGATGCTCGTTGGAGTTCAAGTGAAATGTTTTGGCATTTGCCTGACACAGAAACAAACCGTCTCCATTTTAAACTTCCTTTAGAACCTACTTTAATTCCAAATTCGGAAGGAATAGAAAGTATTACAACTTTCAAACGTTACTTATTATCAAAACGTTATAGTCCAAATACGATTACTACTTATAGTGAAGCTTTGAAATCTTTTTTAACTTTTTTCAATACAAAATCTGTAAAATTAATTACAAATGAAGATATCATTTTGTATAACAACAATTATATTTTAAAAAATAATTTATCTACATCTTATCAAAATCAGATTGTAAATGCCATTAAATTATATTTTAAAATTGTGAGAGAAACTTCCATTGAAATTGAAAAAGTTCATCGTCCAAAAAGAGAAAAAGTACTGCCCAATGTTTTGAGTAAAGAAGAAGTAAAAAGTATCCTTGCAGCACATAATAACATTAAACACAAAACGATGTTAAGTTTAATATATTCTTGTGGATTGCGCTGTGGCGAATTACTAGCCTTACAACCCGTTCATATTGATTCGAAAAGAAACATAGTTCTTTTAAAAAACGCCAAAGGCAAAAAAGACAGAATAGTTCCATTAAGTCCGAAAATATTAGAAATGTTAAGAGATTATTATAAACTTTACAAACCAAAAGTATATTTATTTGAAGGACAAACGATAGGAAAACCTTATGACGATAGAAGTTTACAACAAGTATTAAAGCAAGCCTTAAAAAAGGCAAACATTTCAAAACCAGTAACATTACATTGGCTACGACATAGTTATGCCACACATTTATTAGAAAGCGGCACAGACTTAAGATACATTCAAGAATTACTTGGGCATAATAGTAGTAAAACCACTGAAATTTACACACACGTTAGTACAAAAAATATACAACAAATTAAAAGTCCTTTTGACGATTTATAAAAAATAATTAATATATTTGAAAAGCGCTACTTTGTAGCGAGTATACACCCAAAATTAGGCGTATAGACGCTATAAAGTAGCGAGTATAAACAAGTTGTGCGTAATATTTAGAAACCCTACTTTATGAAGACATTTTTAACTTTTATATTCACATTAACATTTGGATTGATTTACGGTCAAGAAAAAAACGCAACCGAAAAAGATTCGATTGTTTGGACAAAAGTAACTTGTGAAAAAGGAATAGAAGACGCTAAAATTGACGCTGAAAAAGGGACTTATAAATGCTTATCATATGGACTTATGTTCGAAACAAATCCTGAATTGAATAAATTCGTTAATGATTATCGCGAAAAAAAATACGGAATAATAACACGAAATGGAGGCTGCGTAATTACCAACTATTCTAAATGTTATTCAAAAACTATGAAAGAGTTGGTGTTGAAAAAATTTGGAGAAGATATTTTCGAAAGGTCTCGAAAAGAAGCCGAAGAACTTTACTCTAAAAAATAATACTACGCACAACAACGGTTTGGCTCAATAGCTACAAATCAATAAAAAAACACGTTCGATTTTCCGCTGGAAAATCTTATATTAGCAAGAAATAATCGTTCCACGCAGTCGCTACTGCGCCAAGCCGCGGAACGTTAGCAGTAATGTTAAAAATCTGCGTCAATTAGCAAATCTTCAATGTTATAGTAATGAACAAATTCAAAAAAATTATTTCCAAGTTATTTCCGAAAAAGCATTTAACGAATTCTAATTCCGGTAAATCCTTTGATGAAATCTATGACGATTTAGGTTGCTTTAAATATGACGAAAATGGATTTACTCTAAAATATGAAGATTTTAATATTACGGTAAAGTGGGAAGAAATTACTCAGTTAAATGCTTATAAAAAAGATTTAATAACAATCGACCAAATTGAAATGGAAATTGTTCGCGGAGAAAAATATTTTGTAATTAGTGAAGAGTTACCAGGATGGTTTCAGTTCATCATAAAAACCAAAGAAGTATTTCCAACAATTCCTAAAGATTGGGAAATAAAGATTATTCAACCTGCATTTGCAAAAAACTATACGAATATTTATAAAAAAAATTAAAAAAATGATTTCAGAAGAAGAATTAATTGAAATTGAAAAAAGAGCAAACTACGCTCAAAAAGGTCCATGGAAAGCTTATATTGAAGGTCGAGATCACGAAAGTGGTTCTGACTTCATAATGACAGGTTTTGGTACAGAAAATGAAAATGATATTGAGTTAATTGGCGCTCGAAAAGACGATTATGATTTCATAGCAAATGCTAGACAAGATATACCGAAATTAGTAGCTGAAATAAGAGAATTGAAAAGCAAACTGACAAAAAACACTACTGCTAACAACGGTTTGGCGCAATAGCTAAAATTATCTTAACCACTCGCCTATTTTCCGCAAGGAAATATTATATTAGCAAGAAATAATCGTTTCACGCAGCCGCTACTGCGCCAAGCCGCGGAACGTTAGCAGTAACTATATGAGAAACGAACTTAAAATATTAATATTTAGCACTTTGCTCCTATTTGTTTCTTGTAAACAATCGAGTGAAATCAAAACTGAATATAATCAAAATAGAGAATTAGTTCCAAATCCAGAAGGATTACAAAAAGATAATTTATCAGTTTCTGAAGCAAATAATGAAGATTGTAAATGCGCAGAAAATGATTTTGCAGGAACAAAAACAGATACCATTTATCAATTATCAAACGGAAAAAGAATTGCTTTATGTGGTTATAGAAATGTTGAAAATAAACCAATAGATTTTTCTGAATTTGTTCTGACTATTTGTGGAGAAAAAAAGATAATTGATTTTTGGGGCGCAACAGAAACGTGTAATTTAAAAACAATAAAAGATACTTTAATTGTTGAAGAACTAATTAATTTACCAACTGGAAAGAACAGAACTTATATTTCAACTATTTGGAGCATTGAAAAATTTCACTTTCAAAATGAACAATTAAAAAGAAAAAAGTTTCTTAATCAAGAAATTAGAAAATATAATAACGCTGAAATATTACTTACGTTAAAAGAATTTGAAAACGCAGACGAAAAACTTAATGATGAAAAAATGCAATTAGTGAATCGTCTTTTCATTGCAACAATTTCAAAAAACAATAAAGCACGTGACTATTTTTATAAATTCGAAAATAGATATAAACCTGATGGAGCGTTTTCGGAAGAGTATAGCGATTTAAAAACAATGCTTGAAGTTTGGGATAAACAAAAATAGCTACTGCTAACAGGCGTTTGGCAAGATTGCGAATTTTGTGGTAAATACACATTTATTTCTCGCAAGAAATTTTATCTTTGATAGAAAATGATCGGTTCCGAAGTTCGCAACCTCGCCAAGCGCCGGAACGTTGTACGCAATTGGAAGTACGGAACTTGATAAATAGTCGAAAAATTTTGTGGAAAAGCTTGAGTTAAGAAACGGAAAATGGATTTGTTTTTCGTCAAGCCTTGCAAAGTAAGATTTGCTGAAAACATATTTTCAAAGCGAAGTCGCTAAAAGGCTTGCCAAAGTTATAAGAAAAAAATGACGAAGTCAAATATTTTTTATTGTAACTGTATTAACTCTAGTGTTTAGCTAAATTTTTTCGACTGAGATTTTAAAAAACTGCGCCTATCATTACGGTCTGATAGGAGTCAATATTTTAAAATCATTTTTCTAACTTTCTTAACATTCCAACTGTAACTGTTATTTCTTATCTTAGCCGACAAGAAACAACAGCGCACAACAGCGGTTAACCGCAATACTGCCCAAAAAGGCAGCACTGCGGTTAGCCGCAAAACGTTATAAGCCATTTACAAACCAACGTATGAAAAAGACATTCTATTCTATAATTTTACTTCTTTTTATTTTTTCAAGTTGTGAAAAGAAAATTGAAATACCTGAGAATTCGAAAGTGATTGCTAAATATGTTGTCTTTGAAGACAGCATAAGCAGAAAAATAATTAAAAATTTAGATAGCGTTGAACCTTTTGACAAAAAAAATGACGATTATAAACTGCCCTTCAAATTGGACGAAAAAATTTACCAATTTGAAACTGAATTTAGATTGAGTGACGGTCGCTTAACAAGATTGAATGAACACGAATATCACACTTTTCAATATTCAAATTTTGGCTTAAAAAAAATAAATATTAACAGAGAAACTATAGGTACAGAAACGTTAATAGAATTTTCAAAATCGCGCGAAAAAATAATTGATTCTAAAGACACAATAGAGATTGAAAATATTTACCCAAAAGAAAAGCTCATCTTTGTGAAAAGAGATGACGGACGAGTTAATGTTTACGAATATAAATAAACGGCTTATAACAGCGGTTTGGCGCAATAGCTAAATTTACAATAAATAACACGTTCGATTTTCCGCTGGAAAATCTATCTTAGCAAGAAAATAATCGTTCCACGCAGACGCTACTGCGCCAAGCCGCGGAACGTTATGCACAATGTAAAAAAACAACCGTAAATGAAAATAAGTGAATTAACGTATAAAGTTATTTCATATTCAGAAATACCAAATTTTAATACCGACGATTGCGTTGATTGGGCGACTGAAATGTTAGAATTAGGTTATGAAAGTGAGAGCTTGATGATTTTAGCTGGAATTTCAAAACCTACAAATTATTTCGAAATAATTGACTATTTAAAAAATGCGTTGACAGAATTGAATATGACAATAAAAACTGGAGAAGATGCAATTCTATGTTATAGTAGCTATTACATAAATAGAATTTCGAAATCAGTAAACGTCAAAGAAAATTTGGGAATGATTTATAGTTTTTGTCTAAGCAAAGATTATGAAAAACAAATTTTTGATTTCTACTTATTGCATTGGGCTTGGAGCGATTTTGATTATGGTGAAAAATTCACAAATTATTGGGACAATGCTGACAAAGAAAACATTGAAGAAATTGTAATTCAAGTCGCAAAAAAATGGATGACTGAAAATCAAAGCATTATAAAAATTTAAAACACTGTGCATAACAGCGGTTTGCCACAATAGCTAATAATCAATAAATAACAACTTTCGATTTTCCGCTGGAAAATCTTATCTTAGCAAGAAATAACCGTTTCACGCAGCCGCTACTGCGCCAAGCCGCGGAACGTTAGTGGTTATTTCACAGCAGAATCAAGACAATGGAAGAAAAAGAAGATAAAAAGGAAATATACTTTAAGCTTGTTTATGACAATATCAAAAATATTGGTTATCATACAACTGCAATAATGGAAGAAGAAAACTTCACTCCTTTTGCGTACTCAACGGGAATATTTGAAAACTTTAAAATACCTGAATTATTCATCTCAGGACTTGGACCAAATCTATCAGGACAATTAATTAAAAACTATGCCGAAAAATTTAAATTTGGGAAAGTTCCTTTAAATGAAAAACTTGATGATTTAAGCGAAACGTTCCCTGTTTACTTAATAAAAGTTAACAAAAAAAACTTGTCCGAATATGTTCTAACTTCAATTAAATTTTATGAAGATCGTAACTATGAATATTTGCAACTTGTTTTTCCAGACTTAAATGGAAATTTTCCGAATGAAACCAACTATGATTATGATCAAAAAATAATTGGTGAATTCGATGCTTAAATAAAGAAACAACCACTAACAGCGGTTTGGTTCAATAGCTAAATTTACAATAAAAAACACGTTCGATTTTCCGCTGGAAAATCTAACTTAACAAGAAAATAATCGTTCCACGCAGCCGCTACTGCGCCAAGCCGCGGAACGTTAGCAGTAATGCTCAAACAAATATAAAAGAACTACTTAATCATGGGAATAGGTTTGCTTATTGGTTTCATAATTTTATTGATTATTGTCATTACCTCAATTATTTCGTTAATCTATTCTATAAAAAGAAAATCTAAAGTTGGAATTGGAATTTCAACTTTATTTTTGGTATTTGTTATTTTCCTTTTCTCCGAAAACTATATTAATGAGATAACTATTAATAATGAAGACGTTAGAAAAGATTTGGGCAATTTGAATATTAATCTCAAAGAAGATTTTAAAATAATTCGGAATGAAGTAACTGGAATGCCATATACACTTCAAAAAACTGAATTAGAAATTTCCAAAAATGACGCTAGCAAAATAATCGGAATTATTAAAAGTTCTAAGAATTACGTTGAAAAAAATGATGATGAAAACCTTCCATCATATTCAAAGAATGAGATAATAAATTTAAAACATTCGAAATTTTATACTCGAGAATTGAATGGTGAAATTGATAATGTTCCGACAAGATTATGGATATACATAGAAGACGGAAAAAATGTTATTGAATATACAAAGTATGAAGATTAACGGTACGCACTACTGCTAACAGCGGTTTGGCGCAATAGCTAAATTCATCTTAACAACACGTTCGGTTTTCCGCTGGAAAATCTTATCTTAGCAACAAATAATCGTTCACGCAGCCGCTACTGCGCCAAGCCGCGGAACGTTAGTGGCAAGCTTACCAAAAATGTGTAAAAACATTACGAATGAATTTTAAAACTGATTTTATAGCATTATTAAAATACAAGAAAACCGAAGAAGGCGGGCGGAAAAGTTACGCACTATCTGGATATAGACCTACTATAAAATTTTCGTTTTCTGAAATGCAAACTTCAGGAATTCAAACTTTTATTGATATAGAAAAAGTCTTCCCTGGTGATACTGTAAAAGCAGAAATAAAATTACTTTCCGAAGAATATTTTAAATATCAACTTTGCGAGAATTCAGAATTTGACTTTCGAGAAGGACCGAATATAATAGGAACTGGAAAAATAATTTCTATACTAAATCCTAAATTGAAATCAGAAAAAAACACAATTATGGATTCAAGAATAATTTATGAAACAAATAAAACTTTTCATAACAAAATTGAATGGCTAATAAGCTTACCTAAATCTGAAAGTGAATGGGTTTACTTAAATAGCGAAAAATCCAATAGCGAAAATTCAATACAAGAAATAATAGAAAGTTATTTTGAAAGCGAAATATTATTCGTTTCACTTACACGAAATGAATCTTTTCAAACAGAAAAAACTAATATTATCGGAAAAATCAATGAATATCTAAAAACCCATGATTTTTCAATTTGGAATCAAGAATTTAGTAAAGTTTTAGAGTTTAATAAAATTGGGATATATAGAAAAGGAATAAAAGCCAGCCACTAACAAGCGTTTGGCAAGATTGCGAATTTTGTAGTAAATACACGTTTACATTTCGCAAGAAATTTTATCTTTAACAGAAAATAATTAGTTCCGAAGTTCGCAACCTCGCCAAGCGCCGGAACGTTAGCAGCAAGCATCCCACAACATTAAACATAATCATTGATGATAAAATCCGTCGCTGAATTTTTGGAGGAGTTAAAAAAAAATGGAATTGAATTAATAAAAACTGCCGAATATGTAAATCATTCAGGATTGATTGGTGACATGTACGAAGGTTTAACTAGTTCTCTACTTGATCGTGCCATTTTTGATGGGTTGAACTTGAAAATAGCGTCTGGAAAAGTCAAAAACAATAGTGGACAAGTAAGTTCCCAAATTGATTGTATGCTAGTGGTCGGAGATGGTGAAGAAATACCATTCACAAATAAAAAAATCTATCATTATCGTGATGTAATTGCAGTTTTAGAAGTAAAAAAAAATTTAAATAAAAATGAGATTTTAGATTCATTTACGAAAATGAAAAGCATCTCCAATGTTTCTTCCAATGCCGATTATGATGGAGAATCTTATATGATGGAAATTTTGGAAAGTGCCTGGACAAGCTTAACAAATACACACTTACCAAAAAGAAAAGATGTAGATAAACTTCCTGAATATTTGCAATATGTCTACCATACACTTTTTATGGAAGCATTCCTTCCTTTGCGCATAGTATTCGGATATTTTGGTTACAATACTGAGTATGCATTAAGGAATGGCTTTGTCAATATGCTTTCAGAAAAAGCTAATAAAGGCGGGGTAAAAGGATTTGGTATTGGAAGTTTTCCATCGTTAGTTATTAATGGAAATAGTTCTCTAATAAAAGCAAATGGAATGCCTAATGCTGTACCTTTTCATGACGAAGATTTCTTCTGGAGTATATATTTGTCTTCTAATAAAAATCCGCTACTGAACCTTTTAGAAGTTATTTGGACCAGACTCTCTTATAAATTTGGAATTCCATCTACAAGTATTTTTGACGACGATTTAAATATAGAATTTTTGCATCGATTTATTGATTGCAAATTTGAGAAACTTGATACAAGGCTTGGATGGAGTTACAATTACATTGAACTTAGCGCAGAAGAATTGAATTTAGACCCACCAGAAACTAAATGGGAACCTGTAGAAATTAGCAAACCAGAATTTGTGATAGTAAATTTACTTTGTAGTAAAAGCGAATTGGAAATTAATAATGAATTGGAACAATTTGCAAAACAGCATAAAATAAATTTAGAAGAAATGCTACAACGTTTACATAATGTTAGGCTTATATTTTATGACAAAAATAAGATATGGCTGTCAACAAAAGAATGTGTTGTTGGTAGTAAAAATGGTAAAATGTATGCTGGTGAAAATGTCCACGGATTGATGACTAAATGGTTATTATCTTGAAAATGCCAGCTGCTAACAGGCGTTTGGCAAGATTGCGAATTTTGTAGTATATTCACGTTTACATTTCGCAAGAAATTTTATCTTTAACAAAAAATAATCAGTTCCGAAGCTCGCAACCTCGCCAAGCGCCGGAACGTTAGCAGCAAGCATCCCACAACATTAAACATAATCATTGATGATAAAATCCGTCGCTGAATTTTTGGAGGAGTTAAAAAAAAATGGAATTGAATTAATAAAAACTGCCGAATATGTAAATCATTCAGGATTGATTGGTGACATGTACGAAGGTTTAACTAGTTCTCTACTTGATCGTGCCATTTTTGATGGGTTGAACTTGAAAATAGCGTCTGGAAAAGTCAAAAACAATAGTGGACAAGTAAGTTCCCAAATTGATTGTATGCTAGTGGTCGGAGATGGTGAAGAAATACCATTCACAAATAAAAAAATCTATCATTATCGTGATGTAATTGCAGTTTTAGAAGTAAAAAAAAATTTAAATAAAAATGAGATTTTAGATTCATTTACGAAAATGAAAAGCATCTCCAATGTTTCTTCCAATGCCGATTATGATGGAGAATCTTATATGATGGAAATTTTGGAAAGTGCCTGGACAAGCTTAACAAATACACACTTACCAAAAAGAAAAGATGTAGATAAACTTCCTGAATATTTGCAATATGTCTACCATACACTTTTTATGGAAGCATTCCTTCCTTTGCGCATAGTATTCGGATATTTTGGTTACAATACTGAGTATGCATTAAGGAATGGCTTTGTCAATATGCTTTCAGAAAAAGCTAATAAAGGCGGGGTAAAAGGATTTGGTATTGGAAGTTTTCCATCGTTAGTTATTAATGGAAATAGTTCTCTAATAAAAGCAAATGGAATGCCTAATGCTGTACCTTTTCATGACGAAGATTTCTTCTGGAGTATATATTTGTCTTCTAATAAAAATCCGCTACTGAACCTTTTAGAAGTTATTTGGACCAGACTCTCTTATAAATTTGGAATTCCATCTACAAGTATTTTTGACGACGATTTAAATATAGAATTTTTGCATCGATTTATTGATTGCAAATTTGAGAAACTTGATACAAGGCTTGGATGGAGTTACAATTACATTGAACTTAGCGCAGAAGAATTGAATTTAGACCCACCAGAAACTAAATGGGAACCTGTAGAAATTAGCAAACCAGAATTTGTGATAGTAAATTTACTTTGTAGTAAAAGCGAATTGGAAATTAATAATGAATTGGAACAATTTGCAAAACAGCATAAAATAAATTTAGAAGAAATGCTACAACGTTTACATAATGTTAGGCTTATATTTTATGACAAAAATAAGATATGGCTGTCAACAAAAGAATGTGTTGTTGGTAGTAAAAATGGTAAAATGTATGCTGGTGAAAATGTCCACGGATTGATGACTAAATGGTTATTATCTTGAAAATGCCAGCTGCTAACAGGCGTTTGGCAAGATTGCGAATTTTGTAGTATATTCACGTTTACATTTCGCAAGAAATTTTATCTTTAACAAAAAATAATCAGTTCCGAAGCTCGCAACCTCGCCAAGCGCCGGAACGTTATGCACAATTTTGAAGAACATTAGATTATGGTAGAAAAATATTTCTGTAGGAATTGCAAAGGACCAAGAAATCACGAAGAATTATTCAAGTTAAAAACAAGAGGTGATGAAGATTATGGATCTTTTCAATGGGTTGAAGATTATTCCATAATTAAATGCTTGGGATGTGAAACTGTATCTTTTCTCAAAATGTATGGAGATACAACTATGATTGAATCTGACATTCATGGCAATGCAGATTATTATTATGAAAATATTATTTATCCGCCATATTTAGAAAAGAGTTACGAAATTGGTTATAAGCGATACCTTCCATTAAGCATTCGAACTATATATGCTGAAACAATTGCGGCGCTAAAAGCTGATTTACTTATACTTACAGCTGGAGGTTTACGAGCTATAATTGAAGCATTATGTAATCACTTGAAAATTAGAAAAGATAACTTAGAAGAGCGCATAGATTTACTTCATAAAAAAGGACACCTAACTTTAAGTGAGTCGCAAAGATTACATTCAGTCAGGTTTTTAGGTAATGATGCATTACATGAAATGGAAAAACCAAAAAAAGAGCATCTTTATATTTTGTTGGATATTGTAAATCATTTATTGACAAATTTATTTATTAATGACAAGATGATTAAAGGTAAAATTGACATGATGATAGAAACGTATGATGAATTTATCAAATTAGTTCAAAATAAAGTCAGCAAAGAGATGTTAGGTAAAGAATTGAGTTTGACACAAATATTAGACAAATCAAAAAGACTAATTATCAAAAAAAATCTCCCTGAGTTTGAGCAAAAATTAATCGAAGAAATCGGTGAAGGAACTATTGATTTTATTGCAATAATCAGTGCAGATAAAGAACCTATTTATCAAATTGTAAAACAACCAGAATTTTCTTTTAATTGGTAAAAACTGTGCATAACAGGCGTTTGGCAAGATTGCGAATTTTGTAGTAAATTCACGTTTACATTTCGCAAGAAATTTTATCTTTGATAGAAAATAATAAGTTCCGAAGTTCGCAACCTCGCCAAGCGCCGGAACGTTATGAGCAAGCTTAAAAAACTATAGTGATAAACATCAACCAACTTTT
>JAZKHI010000148.1:0-4725 GCA_040385445.1 Bacteroidota bacterium
ATACGCAACTAGCGAAGAGCAACTAATTGAAGCTATCAAAAGAATCAAAGACGCTTTAGTTTAATATAAAATAAATATAAAAATGAACCATTAAGGAATTAAGACAGTTAAGAGAAAAACTTAATAAAACTTAATGACTTAATGGTTTTTTAATTTTTGGGCGTTCCCTTTCAGGTCGGGCTTTCCGTTACAATCTTTTTTTAGTTGCCTTCGAGAGCCTCAGGCAACTAAAAAAAGGATTTTCACTGCAATCCCTAACGCACACCCAATTTCAACATTCAAAATTCGTTATTCAACATTCCAAGTTTAAAAAAAATGTTGAATATTCAATTAGGAACAACG
This sequence comes from Bacteroidota bacterium, assembly GCA_040385445.1. Classification (GTDB taxonomy): domain Bacteria; phylum Bacteroidota; class Bacteroidia; order Flavobacteriales; family Flavobacteriaceae; genus Flavobacterium. The sequence continues at coordinate 343 of JAZKHI010000148.1, forward strand.
AATTTTGAAGTAATAAACGCAAACCCAATTCAACATTCAACATTCAAAATTCGTTATCCAACATTCCAAGTTTAAAAAATTAAATAAAAATGTTGAATATTCAATTAGGAACAACGAATTTTGAAGTAATAAACACAACATAAAATGAACAAAAAAATATTACTATTAGGTTCAGGTGAGCTAGGAAAAGAATTTGTAATTGCCGCACAACGAATCGGTCAAACAGTTATTGCTGTAGATAGTTATGAAAACGCACCAGCAATGCAAGTCGCACACGGTTTCGAAGTCATTAATATGCTTGACGGCACCGAATTAGACAGAATTGTAGCGAAACATCAACCAGATTTTATCGTTCCAGAGATCGAAGCGATTCGTACAGAACGTTTTTACGATTACGAAAAGCAAGGAATTACGGTGGTGCCTTCTGCAAAAGCTGCAAATTTCACCATGAATCGTAAAGCCATCCGCGATTTGGCCGCAAAAGATTTAGGTTTAAAAACGGCCAATTATCGTTATGCCACTTCCTACCAAGAATTGCAAAAATCAGTTGCCGAAGTTGGAATGCCTTGCGTGGTAAAACCATTAATGAGTTCTTCAGGAAAAGGACAATCGACAATAAAAACTCATGACGATATTGAAAAAGCTTGGAATTATGCAGTTGAAGGTTCTCGTGGTGATATCGTAGAAGTGATTGTGGAAGCTTTCGTAAATTTCAATTCAGAAATTACACTTTTAACAGTAACTCAAAATAATAATTTACCTACTTTGTTTTGTGCGCCAATTGGTCACAGACAAGAACGTGGTGATTATCAAGAAAGTTGGCAACCAGCTCACGTTTCTAATGTAGCGATTTTAGAAGCGCAAGATATGGCTAAAAAAGTAACAGAAGCTTTAGGTGGCGCTGGACTTTTTGGTGTAGAATTTTTCTTAACGGATGATGGTGTTTATTTCTCAGAATTATCACCAAGACCACACGATACAGGAATGGTAACGTTAGCCAATACGCAAAATTTCAACGAATTTGAATTGCATTTACGTGCGATTTTAAGTTTGCCAATTTTTGAAATTACTCAAGAAAGATCTGGTGCAAGTGCTGTAATTTTAGCTTCAGAAAATTCAGACAACCCAACTTTTTCAGGAATTGAGAATGTCGCTTTTCAACCAAAAACCGATTTCAGACTTTTCGGAAAACCAACTTCTCGACCTTACAGAAGAATGGGTGTAGTCTTAACTTATGATAATTTAGGCACGGAAATTGAAGAAGTTATTGAAAAAGCAAAAAAAATGGCTACCTTAGTCACAGTAAATATTTAATGAGATATGAAAAAAATAGCTTTAATTGCATTTGGTAGTTTATTCTTAGCTTCTTGCGGACCAAGAAGATTAGGTTGCGGCCCATACAGAAGATGTGAAGTGAAATTACCAACATTAGTAAATTCAGAAATAAATAAAACACAAGTTTCATAAATGCAGAAATTGTTTTTAATTGTCGCTTTTTTATTTTTTTGTACTACTTATGCACAAGAAAATAAAAAAGCCGATACTAAAGTCGTTGAAGTGTCTTGCGGACAATGTAAATTCGCAATGACCGATAAAAAAGGTTGCGATTTAGCCGTTCGAATTAACGGGAAATCATATTTCGTTGAAGGAACTTCTATAGACGATCACGGCGATGCGCATGCTAATGACGGATTTTGTGCTGCTATTAGAAAAGCTGAAGTGATTGGCGAGATCAAAGACAATAAGTTCGTGGTGACCTATTTTAAATTGCTTCCAATTGATAAGAAGTAATGACTTCAATTCTACAAAATATTTCAAAACATGTGAGTTTAACTTCGGAAGAAGAACAACTTTTCTTGTCTAAAATTGAATTCAAATCGTATAAAGCCAAAACAATTTTATTAAGTCCTGGTGAAATTGCCAATGCAACTTATTTTGTGAATGCTGGAATTTTACGAAGTTTTACTATTAACGATAATATTATCGAACACGTATTGCATTTTGCTTGTGAAGGCTGGTGGATTGGCGATATGTATAGTTACATTTCTCAAAAACCCGGAAATCTTTTTATCGAAGTTTTAGAAGATGCAGATGTAGCAATTATCACTAAAGAAAACCAACAAGAATTATTTCTTCAAATCCCAAAATTAGAACGTTTTTTCAGAATCTTAGCCGAAAATTCATTAGTCTCACACCAAGAAAGATTAATGGATAATTTAAGCTTAACCGCAGAAGAACGTTTTGAAAAATTCTGCACAAAATACCCAACTTTAATTCAGAAGATTTCTCAAAAAAATATCGCTTCTTATATTGGTGTGACGCCTGAATTTTTCAGTAAAATGAAAAGCAAAATGTTGCGAAAATAGTAACGTTTTCTTTTTAAAACCAATTCAAATAATACACTTATTTCTAAAAAATTGAATCAGAATTAGAAATCTTGGATTTTTTATAAGAACTTTGCATACTTTTTTCGGTAATATCCGAAGGATTAAAGTTTTAAAAATGAAGAAGAAGATTGAAATTTTAGCTCCGGCAAAAGATTTAATTCAAGGAATTGCAGCCATTAATGCTGGTGCAGATGCCGTTTATATTGGTGCGCCTTTATATGGTGCAAGATCGAATGCCACCAATTCTATTGAAGATGTAGCCGAATTGGTAAAATATGCGCATTTATTTAACGCTCAGGTTTTTGTGGTTATTAATACGATTTTGTATGATAATGAACTAGAATCGTGTCGTCAAATGATTTGGAAATTGTATCATATTGGTGTGGATGCCTTGATTATTCAAGATATGGCAATTATGGAAATGGAATTGCCTCCAATCGTTTTACACGCAAGTACGCAAGCTAACAATCGTGATGCAGATAAAATTAAATTCTTAGCAGATGCTGGAATGAAACGTGTGGTTTTAGCTCGTGAATTAAACTTACACCAAATTAAAGAAATCAGTGAAGCTTCAGATGTAGAATTAGAATTCTTCGTAACGGGTGCTTTATGTGTTTCGTTCAGTGGAAACTGTTATATGAGTGTGGCAAACGGAGAACGTTCGGCAAATCGTGGTTCTTGTGCACAAAACTGTCGTTTACCTTACAACTTAATTGATGGAAATGGCGAAACGTTAATCAAAAATAGTCACTTACTTTCGATTAAAGATTTCGATGTTTCGAACCAAATTCCAAATTTAGTGGAAGCGGGAATCGTTTCTTTCAAAATTGAAGGTCGTTTAAAAGATATCGTTTACGTTAAAAATAACGTGTCGTATTTACGTCAGAAATTAGATGCTTTCTTAGCAGAAAATCCAGAAAAATATAAAAAAGCGTCTTCAGGAACTTGTACATTTTTGTTTGATTCTTCTTTAGATAGAAGTTTTAATCGTGGTTACACGGATTATTTCGTAAACGAAAGACATCAAGCAATCGGTTCTTGGGAAAGTCCAAAATCGAAAGGACAATATATTGGAAAACTAATCAAAACGGTTGGAAATTCGTACCATATTGAAAATGGAGAATTACTAAATAATGGTGATGGCCTTTGTTTTATTAATTCTGAAAATGAAGCCGAAGGAATTTACGTAAACAAAGCGGAGAACGGAATTGTATATCCGAATGTGTTGAAAGAAATTGCAGATGGAACTTTTATTTACAGAAATAACGATGCCGCTTTCATTAAAATTGTAGAAAGAGAAGACAGTGCGGTTCGAAAAATTAGTACGACTTTAGTATTGAAAGAAAACGAAACGGGTTTCGAATTAATTGCTACGGATGAAGATGGAAATGTGAGTTCAGTAACTTTAGTTCATCCAAAAGAACAAACAAAAAACAACGAATCTATTGAAGAAAACTTCAAAGTAAACTTAGCAAAAACTGGTTTTACACCGTATACGGCTGATGAAATTACAATTGATTTTTCTGGAAATTGGTTTTTACCTATTTCAAAAATTAACGAAATGAGAAGAACAGTTTTCGAACAATTATCGGAAATTCGTTTGCAAAACTATGTTCGTAAAGAACATCAAATGGTGAAAACATCGCATCCTTATCCAGAAACGAAATTGGATTTCATGTACAATGTAGCCAACAAAACAGCTCGTAAATTTTACGAACGTCATGGTGTAACTGAAATTGAAAAAGCTTTCGAATTACAATGGGATCCAGGAAAATCTCGTGTAATGACAACTAAATATTGTATCAAATACGAATTAGAACGTTGTCCGAAATACCATCGTGAAAACATGGACAAAAAACTAAAAGAACCATTAGTACTAAAACAAGGCGAATTGGAATACAAACTAAAATTCAATTGTAAACCTTGTGAAATGGAAATTTGGGAAAAAGATGCCGAATTTGAAATTGAAGAAGATCACATTCATTAAATAACAAAA
>JAZKHI010000149.1:0-3257 GCA_040385445.1 Bacteroidota bacterium
GATGCGATATTTATTTCCTAATTGTTGCAATTGATAAAATTGATATTTTGAGGAATTGTAATTCATATTTTATTTGTGTTTAAATACTATTATATGATTGTTTCTAAGCTATGACTTTTTTTGATGAAAACATTAATTAGAAATTATAATTAGATTAAGTATACAAAAATAAAAATGAGCCACTTGTTAGTGGCTCATAAGGGAACTATTTAATGTTTATTTTTTCTAAATGTATATTTATTTCTTTTAATTTTTTATCATATTCCAGTAATAAAACATTTCCAACTTTTGCTGGTAAAACTCGAAAATCAGTATTGTTATTATCGCTTTTTAAATAAATTTTATCTTCGGATAGTTGTCCATTATCACAAATTATAGTTTTAAAAGCGCTTTTATTTTTTTCTCCTTTTAATCTTTCATAATCTATGAAACAAGCGTAGAAGCGATCATTTGTTTTGTCTAGTTGGGTGTATTCATAATCAAATGCTCCATAGGCTTTTAATGCGTGTGCGTTTAATTGAGGGCTCCCAAAATCAGATAAACTTGGAGCTCTTGATTTTCCTTTTTCAAATTCTTGAATTCCTGTAAGTTTAAAATCAGAGTTGAACTTAAAGACTACAGAATTTGTAATTGTAAGTTGTGTGACACTTGCTCCACCGCCACCACCGCCTAATATAGATAATGTTGTTAGTGCTATACCTCCAGCACTTGCGGTTCTTTTATAGAATTCTCCAATGGCATAATACTCATTGTTTTTTGTTCTTGCAATATTATGGAAATAAATGTATCCTTTGTCTTCAATGTAGTTTCCACTTACTTTTGCAATTTTAGCAACATCTTCTTTCCAACTAGTGAAATTTTCTTTTAAAGTTTTTCCTGATAAATCGACAACTTCTGTAAACAGGCCTAAACTTTTATCATCAATGATATTATCACCTTCTTTAAAATATTCCCCCATTAAAACAACATTATTGTCTTTGTCAAGGAATGCATTATTAATTAATCTGGGTTTACTGTTTTTGCTATATTCTTTTTCATAGAGTAAAACACCTGTATTTACATCAATAATTTTTGTCTTTAAAGTGAGTTTTCTTGATAAAAGACCTGGTTTTGATGTTTCTAAAGCAACAATTACTTTATCATTTACTTCAATAGGATTTATTGCCAACATTTCTTTTGAATCATCGGGAGAATTATATTCCCATGATTTTCCACCATCAGTTGGGTAGTATTTTAAAGAGTATCCTATTTTCTTATTGTCTTCAAATTTGTTGAAAATGAATCCTTTATTTTCAACAGGAAATATAATATTAAAATCACCTGTTTGTTGCATGTATTGGATATAACGGATTTCTTTGCTTTCTAAAGGAATGTCAATAGTTGGTAATTGGTTTACTTTTTTATCATAGCTTAATAGGCTTATTTTCTTTTCTTTAAAATTAGCCATTGCAAACATTATTCCTTGATTGTTAAAGCTACTTTTCATCAAAAAAGTATTTTTATTGTCAATGTATGTTTTCTTAGCAACTTCCACTAGATTTTTATCTAAAACTTGAATTGCAAACTCACGGTCACCTTTTTTTAGTTTATCTAATTCATAGAAAAAATAATAACCATCAACATCTTTCTCTTTGTTTAGGATAGCTCCTGAATTCTTTACTTTAAAAGTATTGACTTCGTTAATTTTTTTTTCTTGTGCAAATGTCAAATTTGCCACAAAGGAGATTAAAAGTAAAGTACTGATTCTTTTCATAATTGGTTTGTATTTGATTTGTATTAATTTTTATTTAAACTCTTGAAAAAAGTATAAGCATCTTGAAATTCAGTATCGTCTTTGGATATCAATTCATTTTTTTGACAAAAATAATAACCAATTTTCCTTAGGTCTTTTAGCTCAAGATTGTTTAAAAATAACCGTATTTCATTGATGTATTTTTCTTCGGAAAAAGAGTTTACCGGACCTACATATTTTCCGAAGACATGTTTTTCTTTTAAAACGTATACTTTTTTTAATAAGTAAGCAACATAACTATTAAAGGCTTTTTTATTCAATTCATTTTTTTTATGAAGAGATAATAATTGGTATAAGGCAAAGTCTAATTTAGAGTCGTCAAAAAAGATTTTAATGCTATTTTCAGATGTTTTTTTTTGGACTAATTCTATTTCGTTTTTAGTTGTATTTGTGGTTGTGATAGTATAATTGTGAATTAGGTTTTCTATACGAAGTGGAATGTTAGGATGTGTTTTTAATGAATCTTTGTCAAATTCTAAATCATTTACACTTTCAGTAGTGTCAAACATTTTGTCTTCTTTTTCAATCCATACTTCTTTAAATGGATATTCTTCAAATGTGAAATTTTGTTTTAAATCGGTTAGATTATTAAAAAGTATACCGTCAGTCATATCCAGTTTTTTTAGAATATTTATTGAAGCCTGTTTGTTGTATTTTGTATTATTAAACATAGTGAAACCAAGTGAGTCAGCTTGGGTCTCTGCACTTCTGCTTCGTTTCATGAAATTAAATTTCAAATCCTTTAATAATAAAGTTACAGCTGACCTTCGACCATATTTTTTATTGGAGGCGGTATTTAGTTGTTGTTTGACGTCCTTAGAGTTGAATGTTTCTAGATACTCTTCGAGAGCTTTGTCATTATGTTTTAAAATATAATGTGCTAATTCATGACAGATAATAAAAGCCATTTCATCATTATTTTCAATAAGTGAGAATAGGCCTAAATTAATTGAGAATATTCCGTTCCCATAACAGGCAGCATTAGGAATGAGTGATTTGTTAATCAGGAAATAAAAATTTTTCGAATCAATTTTGGGATTTGAATGGTATACTTCGGTAAGTATTTTTTGAAGAAATCCATTAATGGTTTTGTCAAAAATAAATGTGCTGTCCTCTACATCTTTTAAAAAAGATACTTTTCTCTCTAAAAGTATTTCTTTCGCTTTCTTTCGTTGATTAGTGCCGAACTCGTTTATTTTATTATTAGTTATTTTAGTAAGGTAATTTTCCAGCGAATCAATGCTGTTAGGGGAATAACTAAATCCATAATTTTGGGCTTGGCATGTTCCAAAGTACGATAGTAATAGAAATAATAAGAGTTTTGTTTTCAAAATATACTTGTAAGAATTGTTTTGCTAATACAAGTGTAATAAAAATGCCTCGATATATCGAGGCATTTTTGTTTTTTTTAAAATTAATTCAAAAATTAGTTTTCCATATACGCTTCAATTGGCGCACATGAACA
>JAZKHI010000150.1:0-4326 GCA_040385445.1 Bacteroidota bacterium
GAAATTAAAGCACGTTGTAATTTGGCACCTTTTCCTTTGTAAACTGGAAATCCTGCACCTGTGATTTTCACACCTAATTCAAAATCAATGATATCGTATTTTTTTGCTAATTCCCAGTGTGGTAAAGCACCTTCGTGTAATTTAGGAATGTCACCTTCTTCAAAAACATTTAAATTTTCCTCAGGCGTTTTTCCGAAAGGAACAATTTCTGCTGGTAAATTCGGTAATTTATATAATTCTTCTTGCAGTTGATTCGCAATCGCATTCAAAGTTTCATTTAGTTCTTTAGAATTTTCTCTAATTTGAGTGGTTTTTTCCTTTAAGATTTCGGCTTTGGCTTTTTCGCCATTTTTCATCATTTCGCCAATGTCTTTGGATAATTTATTAGATTCCGCTAAAAGATTGTCTAATTCTGCTTGTGTGCTTCTACGTTTTTCGTCTAATTCCACAACAAGTTCTACAATTGCAGTAGCTTCGAAGTTTTTTTTCGCTAAGCGCGTAATCACTTCTTCTTTGTTTTCTCTAATAAAATTTACTTGTAACATGTTTGTTTATTTTTGGAAAGCAAATGTAAGGAATTGTTGTAAATTTTTAGGAAAAGAAATAGCACAATTGTTAAATTACATCTTAAAGACTTTTAGAATTGTTTAAAATTAAAAAAAATTGCCTATTTTCGTGTTTTAATTTAATAATAATGAAAAAAATTACCCAAATCTTTTTCGTTTTAATGACTTCTTTCTGTTTTTCGCAATCTGATGATTCTGAATTTAATAGAATGGTAGAAGCTGAAATGAAATCTGCCTCTTCAACCATGAATGTTGAAGTAAACCCAAACACGCAAAATTATGATATAACTTATCATGAGTTGCGTTTTACAATTAATCCAGCTGCTTCCTCAATAAGCGGAATTGTAACAACTACATTTACAGCATTATCAAACATGAACAGTATTGCTTTTGACATGGCTTCAGCTTTAAATGTAAGTTCAGTTACCATGAATAGTGTTAGTTTAACTTTTTCGGAAACCACAAATCAATTAAATATTAATTTTCCTAGTACAGTAACTACTGGAACAAGTGCTACAGTAACTATTACGTATAGCGGAACACCGCCAAACACAGATGGTGAATTTTCAAAAACTACTCATGGTGGAACGCCTGTTTTATGGACATTGTCGGAACCATTTGGTGCTAGAAGTTGGTGGCCTTGTAAACAAGATTTAAATGACAAAGCTAATAGTATTGATGTTTATATTACGGCACCTTCTCAATATAATTCGGTTTCAAACGGATTGCAACAAAGTAGAGTTGTTGTTGGAGCAAATGCGACAACACATTTTAAACATTTGTATCCAATTCCTGCTTATTTAATTGCAATTGCTGTGACAAATTATGAAATATTTGATCAGCAAGCAGGTTTAGGAACAGTTGCTAGTCCTTATTTCCCTATTGTAAATTATTTATATCCTGAAGAGTCAGCAAGTTCACAAGCGAGTTTATCAGTAACACCTGATATCATGAACTTTTTTGAAACTAAAATTGGACCCTATCCTTTTAGAAACGAAAAGTATGGTCATGCACGTGCTGGATTGAGCGGAGGAATGGAACATACAACTGTTTCATTTATGAATAGTTGGAGTAGAGGATTAATTGCTCATGAAATGGCACATCAATGGTTTGGTGATAAAATTACTTGCGGTTCATGGAAAGACATTTGGTTGAACGAAGGTTTAACAGAATATATGGCAGGTTTAGTAGTGGAGGAATTTGATGGTTTTTCCAATTTTGTAAATTGGAAAAACAATAAAATTAATAGTATTACTTCTTTTCCTACTGGAGCCACTTATTTAACTGATGCAGAAGCTTTAAATGTTGGTAGGATTTTTAGTTCTCGTTTATCTTATAATAAAGGTTCAATGATTTCGCATATGTTGCGTTGGAAATTGGGTGATGTTGCTTTTTTTAATGCCTTAAACACATACCTTGCCGATCCAGCATTGGCTTATGGTTATGCAGTTACGGCTAATTTTAAATCACATTTAGAAGTTGCTTATGGTAGTAGTTTAACAGAATTTTTTAACGATTGGTTATACAATCAAGGCTATCCAACTTACGATATTGTAGCTCAAAATTGGGGTGCTGGACAAGCAAAAATTACTGTAAATCAAACACAATCTGATGCCAGCGTTTCGTTTTTTGAAATGCCTTTAGAAATTAGATTATCTGGAAGTGGCGGACAAACACATGATGTGGTTGTAAATAATACAACTAATGGTGAAGAATTTATTGTTTCTTGCCCGTTTGCAGTAACAGGTGTAATTTTTGATCCAAATAAACATATTATTTCTAGAGACAATATGGTAACTTTAGGAAATGAAAGTTTTGATATTAATAATGCGGTTTCTGTTTATCCGGTTCCTGCAGAAAATGAATTAAACATTCAATTCCCAAATAATTTTACTTTATATAAAGTGGAAATTTATAATAATTTAGGCCAATTAATAGCCACTGATACTAAGAACACTATTGACACATCTCAATTGTCTAGTGGGGTTCACTTTTTGAAAATAGAAACTTCAGAAGGAGTCTTTCATAAAAATTTCATAAAAAAATAGGCTAACCATAAAATAATATTAAAAAGTAAGGTGAAAACCTTACTTTTGCTTTTTAAATACAAATCAAAATACAATGATTCAAGTAGCACAAATACTTTTTATATTATCAGTTTTAGTAATTCTTCACGAGTTCGGACACTATATAACAGCAAGAATGTTTAAAATGCGAGTAGAGAAATTCTACTTGTTTATGGATATTGGTTTTTCTTTAATAAAAAAGAAAATCGGCGAAACAGAATGGGGAATTGGATGGTTGCCTTTAGGTGGTTATGTGAAAATTTCTGGTATGATTGACGAAAGTATGGATGAAGACCAAATGAAACAAGAGCCACAACCTTGGGAATTTCGTTCTAAACCAGCTTGGCAACGTTTAATTGTAATGTTAGGTGGAATCATCGTTAACGTATTGTTAGCTTGGCTTATTTACACAATTATGTTTTCAACAGTTGGTCAAAAATACATTTCTACTGAAAAAATTCAGAAAAATGGATTGGCTTTTGGTGAAGTTGGGCAAAGTGTTGGATTCAAAAATGGAGATAAAATTGTTTCTATTGATGGGAAATTACAACCGAAATTCAATTGGGCAGTAATTGATGTTTTATTAAGCGATGAAGTTGTTGTTAACAGAAACGGAAAAGAAGTAAAACTAAACTTAACGGACGAACAAAAGGGTGAAATTCTTGGAAAAGAAGGAAAAGGATTTGTAAAAGCGCGTTTCGAATTAAAAGGAATTTATGTTGATAGTATCAGCTCTAAAAAATCACAACTTAAATTTAAAGACGAGATTTTAGGGATTCAAAATCAGAAATTAACTTATTTTGATGAATTTAAAGATTATTTAATTGTAAACAAAAACAAGCAAGTTGCTGTTTCAGTTAAAAGAGATAATAAAGATACAGTTGTTAATGTTTTAGTTGACAAAGATGGCTCAATAGGTTTAGAAAAAGATTTTTTTGTAAATACTCAACCTTTAATGCGTGAAGTTAAAGTGGCTGAAATTACGGAAGGTTCCAATGCAGAAGTTGGCAAATTAAATGCTAACGATATCATTCAAAAAGTGAATGGTGTTGATGTTATGTTTTACAGTGAGTTTAAAAACATTTTAAAAAACAACAAAAATAAAGAAGTAGTTGTAACAGTAAACAGAAATAACACACCTCAAGACTTAAAAATATTAGTTAATAATGAAGGGAAGTTAGGTTTTTCAATTAAACCAGCTGTTGAAATAAAGAATGATTTCGAAATTGTAAACAAACTTTCATTTTCAGATGCAGTTTCGGCGGCTGTAAAGGAATCATATCAGTTATTAGTATATAATGTTAAACAGTTTAAATTGATCTTAAGACCGGCAACTGGAGCATACAAACAAGTGCAAAGTCCTATCGGAATTGCAAGACGTTTACCAACTTTTTGGGATTGGGAATTTATTTGGAATTTCACCGCCTTATTTTCAATTGGTTTAGCGTTTATGAACTTATTACCAATTCCTGGTTTAGATGGTGGACATGCTTTGTTTACAATTGTGGAAATGGTTACAGGTAAGAAATTATCAGACAAAGCAGCAGGTTACGTACAAACTGGAGGTATGATTTTCTTGCTTTCATTAATGGCATTAACCTTTGGGAAAGACATTTACCAGCTGATTTTAGATAAATTAGTAAATTAAAATAAAAAAGTGCTAAAATATTTTTGCTGAAATAAAAAATCAATTA
>JAZKHI010000151.1:0-12294 GCA_040385445.1 Bacteroidota bacterium
TAATCATATTTATTCTTACTTATACAAAATCCCAACTGAAAGGTTGGGATTTTTTTTTATCTTACTTTAGCAACCAAGAATGTGTTTTCAGAAATAATATTCCGAATATTATCTATCATTTACTAATATTGCAGTATTGAAAAAAGCAATCCCATATATCCTACTCTTCTTTGTGTTCGTTTTAAAAACAAACGCACAAGATCCTAAATACATAAAACTAACCGAAAAAGAAGGTTTACCAGATATCGAATTTTATGATATTTTAGAAGACAACAAAGGTTTGATTTGGCTTGCCGCCGATAAAGGCTTGTACAGTTTTAATGGCAAAGACTACAAACATTATAACAATACAAACAAAAGAGGCAACTCGGTATTTGGTTTAAAACTAGATCGGAAAAACAAACTTTGGTGTAACAATATTTCAGGGCAATTTTTCTACGTACAAAACAACAAACTAGTCTTGTATTTAGATTTGAAAAATGAACTTCGAGGTGAATTGGCTGAATTCTACTTTCTGAAAAACAAGTTGTATATATTCAGTACTTCGTTTATATATGAAGTGGATTTAGATTCGAAAATCAAACAGAAAATCACATTACCTAAAACAACTGATAGACCAATAATTAGAGCTAGCTACAAACAACAAAATCAAATCTATTTCACCATTAATGATAAGATTTATACCATTGATGAGAACAGCCAAGTAGCTGATAAAAACATAAGCATTCCAAAATACGGAAGCAATATCATACCGAGATTCTTTACCTATAAAAAAGAACAATATTTCTTGTTATATGATAATAAATTAAACAAGAATCATTTTTACATATTGACTAAAAACGAGTTGCAAGAAGTTCAATTCCCGGTAGATTTAGTAAACACAAAAATTATTAATATTACTGAAAATGAAGATAAATTATGGTTTAGTACTGCCAAAGGAATTCTAATTGTAAACCATCAATTCAATCTAGACAATAACTTTCTAAAAAATGATTTCATCACAAAAACCATTTTAGATCAAAACAAAACAATATGGGTTAGTACACTAAATAATGGGATTTACATTATTCCAAGTTTAAAAATCAAATGGCTAAATGATGTTATAATCAATGATAACATTTCTACGATTGAAAAAATATCAGCTTCAAAAATTGCGGTTGGAACCTCTAATGGAAATGTCTTCATTCAAGATATATCGACTGGAAAAAACGAGAACATTCTCATAAACGAAAAAAGAAAAATTTCGGCTTTATTATACTTAAAAGATAAAAATCTGTTATTAATTAGTAACGAAGTTGGTGCTTATTGTTATGATTTAAAAACTAAAAAAACAAGCCCTTTAAATACAATAGCCAACGCAAAAGATTTAGAGTTTATAGAAAAAAAGAACTTAATAATTAATTGCAGTTTCAATCACGCCTATCTTTTTAAACTAAAGAACAACCAATTAGTTTTATTCAAAACCTTAAATAAAAGCAGAGCGTATCGATCATTTTACGATAAAGAAAATGATCTAATTTATATTTCTTATGTTGATAATGTAATTGTGTACGATGCAAACTATAGCGGGAAAATCATAACATACAATAACAAAAGTATCATTGCGCAAGACATTTGTAAAACACAAAACGACATCGTTTGGATTGCTACTTTCAGCAATGGAATACTAGGTTTTAAGAACAATAAATACATTAAAAAAATTGATGCTAAATCGGGTTTAAAATCTGAAATTATTCAGGATATTAAAAGCGATGGAAATACGTTGTGGATTGTTACTGATGTAGGATTACAGTCGTTTAACACTACGACAAATAAGTTTATTCCAACTTTAATAAACAACAATTTAAACGTTGGAAATATTAATGGATTGATCATTAACAATGATAATGTACTTTTCTCCAATCAGAAAGACTTTTTTGTGATGGACAAGAACAGTAAATTGAAAACATACAAACCAAACGAAATCCTAATTACATCTATCAAAATAAACGAAAAAGATACTTTAATACAACCAACATATTTTTTACCATACGACAAAAACCGAATCACGATAAACTTTCACATTAATGGTTATTATCCTGATGAAGAATTACTTTATGAATATAGATTAATTGGTCAAAATGAAAATTGGATTCCAATAGAACCGAACACAAAAAGTATCAGTTTTAATGGCTTAGCTTCGAACAATTACGTTTTAGAAATCAGAGTCAAAGTTTTAAATACGGAACAATATATTTACAAAAAAATTGGTTTTAACATCAATCAACCTTTCTGGAAAAAATGGTGGTTTGTATTATCCTTACTCCTATTTGCTTTCGGAATTATCATTTTGTTTTATAAAAACAAGCTTCGTCAAAAAGAGAAAGAGAAAATTCAGGCTTTAAAAAATGCCAAATTTGAAAACAATTTAGCCGTTTTAAAATTAGAAAACCTGCAATCTCAAATGAATCCGCATTTTATTTTTAATGCTTTAAATTCGATTCAAGAATATATTATTTTAAATCAGAAGAATTTAGCGAGTTCTTACTTGTCGAAATTTGCCGATTTAATTCGAGCTTATTTAGATCATAGTTCAAAAGGTTATATCAGTTTACACGAAGAAATTGATTGTCTGAATATTTATTTAGAGTTAGAGAAACTACGATTTGAAGACAAATTCAGTTATGAAATCAATAACTTAGTTTCAGATGATGCTGTCAAAATACCAACAATGCTAATTCAACCTTATGTGGAAAATGCCATTAAACATGGTTTATTACATAAAAAAGAAAATCGTATTTTAAATATATCTTTCACACATCTAAAAGAAGAAGACAGTATTCAATGCATCATTTTAGATAATGGTGTGGGAAGAGAAAAAGCTTCGAAATTGCGTCAAACCAAACATCAATCGTTTGCCACCAACGCCAATGAAAAAAGATTAGAGCTATTAAATTTTGGTAAAGACAAAAAAATTGGTTGCTCAATTGACGATTTACGAGACGAAAACAACAATCCAAATGGTACAAAAGTGACTTTACTTATACCTATTTTAAAATAAATATTATGAATGTATTAATTATAGATGATGAGCCGAAAGCAAGAAATTTGTTAGAGATTTTAATTAACGAAAACACTAATAAAATCAAGACCATCTTTCAAGCGGAAGACTTACTAACCGGTATTGAATTAATCAAGAAACATAAACCTCAAATTGTGTTTTTAGATATTGAAATGCCCGAACATTCTGGTTTAGAGATTTTAAATTTCATTGACAAAGAAGAATTAAATTTCGAAATCATTTTTACAACTGCATATAACGAATATGCCATTAAAGCGTTTCAACTTTCGGCTATTGATTATTTATTGAAACCTTTACGTGCTGAAACCGTAAAAAATGCTTTAGACAAGGCTTTTCAATTTATTGGTAAATCGGAAATTAGTTTAAAATTGGAAGAATTAAAACAAAGTTTAAAAACGTCTAATTTTAATAAAATCGGATTGCCTTTTGCTGACGGATTTAAATTTGTAAATATCGACGAGATTATTCTTTTAGAAGCAGATGGAATGTACACTATCGTAACTACAACTGAAGAAACCGATTTATTAGTTTGCAAACCCTTGAAGCATTTTGTAGAACTTTTAGAAAAAAATTCCAATTTCTATAAGCCACATCGCTCCTATTTAATCAATTTAAAATATATCAAAGAATACATAAAAAAAGATGGCGGATACATTATTATGGACAATAATAAGTCTGTTTCCATCTCAAATGATAAAAAAGAAGAATTTTTAACCATTGTTCAAAACATTGGATAATGCTTTAGCAAGTCAAAAACCTATTTCAGAAAGTCGTTTTATAACGGCTTTTTTTTATGCTGACTTTTGTTCTTATAAATTATAAAAAAATAAATATGAGAACATTTTTACTTTTTCTAACAATTTTAGCTGGAAATTTTTGTTTAGCACAAATTCCTACTGATGATGCACTACGCTATTTGTTTACAAATGGAAGTCTTCAAAACAATGTATTACCTGGAACGAATAATTTAACTCCAACTGGAAATTCAAGAACTGTAACTCCAGATGCGAATGGAATAATAAATAATGCTCTAGATATTAATACCGACACGTTTAATGCCGGAATGAGAGGAGCTGGAAATATCAATAGAAGTAAAATGTCGTTAAGCTTTTGGATAAAAACCAACACAAACAATGCTACTTTAAATAACATTTTTTCACAATATGAAGCTTCAGGTTTTGGACCTTACGGATGGAAAGTGAATTTACAAAATGGTAAAATTGCATTAACAGATATTGTTTTACTTGATGGTTCTGTTATTAGACCTCAAATTCAAGCGCAAAGTGCTGTTACTATTGCTGATAATAGTTGGCATCATATCGCATGTATTATAGATATTGTTCCTTTTACAAACCCAGGATTTGCAACTACTTATGGTCCACAAATAAGTTTATATGTAGATAATATCTTGCAAGCCACTCAAAGAACAAGTGGAATTGGTGCTACGACTGCAGCGTTGGTTTATACAAATCCTAATAATACTACAATTAGTTTGTCTGCTGGTAATTTTAATGACAGTTTAGATAACATCAGAATATATAATAAAGCTTTGACTATAAGCGAAATAAATGCTCTTTATAACGAATTTCAAGTTACACAACCAACCAAAGCATTTGTGAATGTTAATGCTACAGGCTTAAATAACGGAAAAGATTGGGCAAATGCTTTTACTAGTTTACAAAGTGCCATAAATATTCTGGCTTATTCATATGTTGATGAAATTTGGGTTTCAGCAGGTGTTTATTCTCCAAATGCTTCTGACAGAGCGGTTTCTTTCTCAATTAATAAAAATGGAGCTAAAATTTATGGTGGATTTAATGGAACAGAAACACAAATATCTAATAGAAATTGGATCACAAACCCAACAATTCTTTCTGGAGATTTATCTAAAAATGATGATACTACAATTTCTTTTACAAACACTTTAAGAAATGACAATTCTTATCATATTGTAACTGCTAATGCAAACAACATTATTTTGGATGGTTTCACACTTTCAGATGCGCATGCAAATGGAACTGCAGCTGTAGATAAAGCAGGTGCAGCAATTTTGAAAACAGCAACTGTTTCCAATCTAACAATTAAAAATTGCATATTTAAAAATAATGTGAGTCATAATGGTGGTGCAGGAATTTTTGCAGAATATACCACAACTGGATCAACATCATTAAACATTGAAAATAGTGAATTCAGAAATAATTTAGCGACTTATGCAACTTCGATATATTCGTATACTAATATCAATACAAATTTAAGCATTACTATTTCTAACACATTATTTGAAAACAACAAGGCAATTGATAATGGCGCAATAAAAGGTTATGCTGGTAGTGCTGGTTGGTATAGAGCTTACGCAAATGGTTCTACTTTAAATACTAATTTCACAAATAACACTTATGTAAACAATTTAGATACTGGAACACATGCTTCCGCTTTAAATAGAGCAACAATTGGACTTGAAAAAAGAGGAACTGGAGTTATAAATTCTCAAATTAACAATTGTATTTTTTGGAATAATTTAGAAGTTGGAAACGCAACTGCAAAAGCAATCAACAGAATTGCTGATACATTTTCTCCAACAACAACTTTTGTAAACAATTCGTTAGATAGTGATAATTTTTCACCAATTACAAACAAAGTAAATATTGTAACCACTAATCCACAATTTCTTTCAACAACTAATTTTCAATTAAATACAGGTTCACCTGCAATAGATTCTGGAAATAACACTTATGTTATTGGAACAGCTGATTTAGCAGGAAATGCTCGAATTCACAATACAACTATAGATATGGGTGCTTATGAACATGATGTCGTACTTAATAATGAGAGTTTTACTACTATAAATGATTTCATTGTATATCCAAATCCAACAGCAAATTCATTAATGATATATACAACTGAAGAAATAAAATCAGTCTCAATTTATTCGTTAGATGGAAAAGAAATACTTAATAGCTCAGAAAAGAACATTGATGTTTCTACCTTACAAACTGGAATTTACCTTGTAAAAATAATCAGTACTAATGACACAATCGGAATAAAAAAATTCCAAAAAATATAATTAAATCCAAATGAAAATCCCAGCTGAAAGGTTGGGATATTTTTTTTTATTATCACAACAAAATAATTACATTAGTTTAACCTTTTCTTAATACAAAAGTTATAAACTTTGTAATAATTAAACTATATGATAAAAGAAGAAAAACTACTTTGGGATAAAATTTCCCATTTTAAAATTGATGATAAAAATAGTGATTTTACATTTTCAAAACGATTAGCTCGAGAAAACAATTGGTCACTCGAGTATTCAAAAAGGGTTATTGATGAATACAAGAAATTCATCTTTTTATGTTGTGTAACCAAAACAGGCGTTACACCTTCAGACCAAGTAGATCAGGCTTGGCACTTACATCTCACTTATACCAAATCCTACTGGATTGATTTCTGCAAAAACACTTTAGAAAAAGAAATACATCACAATCCAACAAAAGGAGGAAAAACAGAAGCCGTTAAGTTTGATGATTTTTATTCGAAAACAAAAGAAGATTACAACACTTATTTCAAAGAAGAACCACCAATTGAAATTTGGCCAAATAATGAAAATCGATTTAGTGAAATTGATTTCAAAAGAGTCAATACTCAAAAAAACTGGATCATAAAAAAGCCAACGTTAAGTGAAAGGAATAAATATTTAACCGGATTCTTTTTATTAGTTTCTATCTTCTTAATACAAGCCAGATCTTTAGATAACGATTCTATTATAACTATACTATTTCTAATCGTAATTGCTATAATGGCATATTATTCTAATAAAAACAAAAAAGGTGGCTCAGGATGTTCAAGTGGTTGTTCCTCTGGTTCTGGACATCATGGTTGTTCTGGAGATAGCGGATGTAGCAGTAGTGGTTGTAGTGGTTGCGGCGGAGGTTGCGGTGGCGGTGATTAATTTTAGTAAGTATAAATTTTATTAAGTGTAAATTCTAACATTCTGTTGGGATTTTTTTTTGTTTATAAAAATAACTGATACTATTTTATTAATCGTAAATTTGCAACTTACAATAGTATATGGAAAACAATGAAACAAACCTTTATTTTGAAGGTTTACACCCAAGAAACAAACATGTTGGAAGATATGATTTTGCACAACTAATTAAAACGCATCCCGATTTAAACTTACATTTATTCTTAAATAAAGCTGGAGAAAAGTCTATCGACTTTTCTAATCCAATTGCCGTAAAAGCCTTAAACAAAGCGTTATTAATGCACTTTTACAATTTAGAATATTGGAACATTCCGAAATCTAACTTATGCCCTCCTATTCCAGGAAGAGCCGAATACATTCATCATATTGCCGATTTATTAGCTGCTTCTAATGGCGGAGTTATTCCAACAGGAAATGCCGTTAGAATTTTAGATATTGGCGTGGGCGCGAATTGCATTTACCCAATTATCGGAAATCATGAATACGGTTGGACGTTCGTTGGAACGGAAGTTGACAAACAATCTTTATTGTCTGTTGAAACCATTTTAAGCAAAAATCCAAAATTAAAAGAAAACGTGACGGTTCGTTTTAACGATAACAAACGTCATGCTTTAAAATACATGTTAGAATCGGAAGAAGTTTTTGATTTTGTAATTTGTAATCCACCTTTTCATACTTCAGCTGAAGAAGCTGCAAAAGGCTCAGAACGAAAAAGCAAAAATTTAGGTCAGAAAGCTTCAGAAAAACCGGTTTTAAACTTTAGTGGTAACAATAACGAATTATGGTGTGAAGGTGGAGAATTAGGTTTCTTAACCAACATGATTTTCGAAAGCGTACACTTTAAAAGTCAATGTAAATGGTTTAGTGCTATCGTTTCTAAGAAAACAAATCTGAAACCGCTATACAAACAAATGAAAAAAGTTGGCGTTAAAAATAGTACCACACTTCATTTGACAAACGGAAACAAAACGACACAAATTATTTGCTGGCAGTTTTAAGTTAGCCACGAATTGCGCGAATTTTCACGAATTTTATTCTGAAAAAGCAAAAACCACATAAAATCGAATGTTTTTATGTGGTTTTTTTATGTTCAATCTTGTCATTCTGAGGAACGAAGAATCTCATAATCTGAATTGCTTTATGAGATTTCTCCCTTTGGTCGAAATGACAGAAACTATTTATTATTTCTAATTAAAAACCTCTTCGTTTTCACCATCAAAACTCGCAAAAACCATACTTGGATGTGAATCTTGATGAAAAACATTTCCTTTCGAATCAATTGCAATCGCACCAGCAAAACCATCATAAGGCAATAATTCGTCAAATGTTTTAGCAAAAGCATCTTGTAAAGAAAAACCATCGGTAACTCGAGTTACAATTTTTGCAGCCGTCGCATTACTTACAATATCTTCTCCAACTCCAGTTAAACTTACACCACAAAATTGATTCGCGTAATTTCCTGCAACTGTCGCCGAATCAGAAATTCTTCCTACTAATTCAAAACCTTTTCCACCGGTTGAAGTCGCCACTGCAAGTTGCCCAGTAGCATCTAAAGCCACACAACCTACAGTTCCTAATCCTAAGGATTTCACTTTCGCTTCATATTCTGTTCTTCTTTGTGGGATTTCTGTAGAAAACTCTTCAAATCCGTGTTGTCTTGCGTAATTTGTTGCGCCACTTCCACCTAAAATTCGGTCGTCTTCTTTCATTAAAACTTCCGCAACTTGGATTGGGTTTTTAACATCTTCAATATTAATCACACCGCTCATTCTCTGCGTTTCGCCATTCATTAAAGCCGCACTCATTCTTATTTTTCCGTCGCTTTGTATTTGCGAACCAATTCCAGCATTAAATAACGCATCATCTTCCAATAAAGAAACCGCAAAAACCACCGCTTCTAAAGCCGAATGTGTTTGTAAATAAGCGTGAGATTTTTTTACAATATCAAGTAAAGCCTTTTGTTTGGCTACTTTAGTTTCGTTATTTGTAGAAGATTCTGAGAAAAATCCACCATGAATGATTATTTTAGACATAACTATAAATTAAAAAGGAACACAGATTAAAGAAATTTTTAAAATTAATTTAATTTCTACAATCTGTGTTCCAATATTATTTCAAAAAATTTATTAAACGTATTGCGAACTCTTAATCGTCATTCTAAACGTATCCAAATCAAAAGTATCATTTTTACTCATCACGTGAGTCACCAAATGATTAATAGAAATCGGTTCACCTAATTCAATTTGCGTTAAATTCGTATCTTTAATTTCACGTCCGTCCACTAAAATTACTAATCCAGAGCCAATCGCTTCC
Source organism: Bacteroidota bacterium (assembly GCA_040385445.1). Taxonomy (GTDB): domain Bacteria; phylum Bacteroidota; class Bacteroidia; order Flavobacteriales; family Flavobacteriaceae; genus Flavobacterium. The sequence goes on from JAZKHI010000151.1 coordinate 9,360, forward strand.
ATTTGTCTTCCATTCGTAATTAACAAACCAGTATCTTCTCCTAAACCAATTCCTAAAACTTTCGGATTTCCAACAACAGCTTGAAACAAACGTCCAATTCTACCGCGTTGTACAAAATGCGTATCGATAATTACACCATCAATTAAACCTAATCCAGAAGTAATTTTCACTTCACCTTTCAATAAGGCTTCACTACTACTTCCTTGATAAATCATATTGTTTGACGCTGCAGCCGCTCCTGCCGAAGTTCCTGCATATATAAAATCTTCATTTCTGTATTTATCTAATAACATTTCGTCAAATGGTGTTCCGCCCAAAATTGAAGTCAATCTTAATTGGTCACCACCAGTAAACATTACCACATCTGCCGCTTTTAATCTTGCTAAAACTTCAGGATCAATTGCTTGTTCTCTTCTTTCAATATAAAGTACATCAACATTTTCAGCGCCTAAAAAATTTAAGGCTTTCACGTATTCAGGACCAATTTCTTTTGGAATCTTAGAAGCTGTAGTAATGACTTCTATTCTTGAATCTTTTTTATGCTTAGATTCGTCAATAATTCTCTTTAAAATTCCTTTTTCAAAAAAGTTTAAATTATTACTTGCATTTTTATCTAAATCGGTTTCTGTAAAACTCCCTTTATCAACCGCACCGCCAATTATGACTAATTTTCCTTGTATATTCATTTGGTAAAAATAGCCAAAAACTTAAATAAAGCAAATCTATTTTCTTTTTTTGAAGCAAAACTTATTTCATACTTTTCAACAATTGTCCCGCTTTCCGCTAAATCTCCAATAAAAATTGGAGGATATCGCTTCAATCGGGGCTAAAATACATAATATCAATTCCGTAAGACATTTACCTAAAATAATCTCAATAAAAACATTTCGAAATAATAAAAAATTCTTATTTTTAACAAAATTCATTAAAAAATATCACATAAAAATGAAAATCGATAAAATTCAAGCCCTTCGCGGACCAAATATCTGGAGTGTACAACGCAAAAAATTAATCCAAATGCGATTGGATTTGGAAGAAATGGAACAATTTCCTACCAATAAAATCGAAGGTTTTCGCGAACGTATTGAAGCCATGTTTCCAACAATGATTGAACACCGTTGTTCTGAAGGTTGTCGTGGTGGATTTTTCTCTCGTGTAGAACGCGGAACTTGGATGGGTCACGTTATTGAGCACATCGCTTTAGAAATACAAACTTTAGCTGGAATGGAAACGGGATTCGGAAGAACTCGTGAAACCAAAACACCTGGAATATATAATGTTGTTTTTAGTTATACGGAAGAAAATGTAGGAATGTTTGCAGCCGAAAGTTCAGTTGCCATTGCCGAATCTTTAATCGCGGGAACGCCTTATGATTTAGAAGCCGACATACAAAAAATGCGCGAAATTAGAGAGCGTGTTCGTTTAGGACCTTCAACTGGAAGTATCGTTGAAGAAGCCGTAGCTCGTGATATTCCTTGGATTCGTTTAGGAACCAATTCGCTAGTACAATTAGGTTATGGTGTAAACCAAATGCGTTTTCAAGCGACAATTACTTGTAAAACCAGCAACATTGCTGTAGATATTGCTTGTAATAAAGAAGAAACCAAACGTATGTTAGGAAATGCTTCAATTCCTGTGGCAAGTGGCGGAATTTGTGTAGATGAAGAAGATTTAGATGCGGTTATTAAGAAAATTGGTTTCCCAATCGTTATCAAACCTTTAGATGGAAATCATGGAAAAGGCGCATCAATTAATGTAAAAAATAGAGAAGATGCTGTAGCTGGTTTGGCTTATGCGAAAACGTATAGTCGTAGAGTAATTGTAGAAAAATTCATTACGGGTTTCGATTTTAGAGTTTTAATCATCGATAATAAATTAGTTGCCGCAGCTAAACGCGAACCGGCTCACGTAAAAGGAAACGGAACAAATACAATTCAGCAATTAATTGACGAAACAAATAAAGATCCAAGAAGAGGTTACGGACATGAAAACGTCTTAACTCAAATTGATGTCGACAGAGATACCACAGATTTATTAGAAAAATTAGGTTATACGTTAGAAACAGTTCCTAAAAAAGATGAAATTGTGTATTTAAAATCGACAGCAAATTTAAGTACTGGTGGAACTTCCGTTGATGTTACAGACATGATGCATCCAGAAAATATTTTCCTTTGCGAACGAATTTCTCGTGTGATTGGTTTAGATGTTTGTGGTGTAGATATTATGGCAGAAAACTTAACGCAACCGCTAAAAGAAAATGGTGGTTGTATTTTAGAAGTGAATGCCGCACCTGGTTTTCGTATGCACTTGGCGCCTTCTGAAGGTTTACCAAGAAATGTGGCGGCTCCAGTTATTGATATGTTATATCCGCATGGAAAACCAAGTAGAATCCCGATTATTGCAGTGACAGGTACAAATGGAAAAACCACTACTACCCGATTATTAGCACATATTGTTAAAAATAATGGCTATCGAGTTGGATTTACAACTTCTGATGGAATTTATGTTCAAAATCATTTGATGGAAAAAGGCGATACAACTGGTCCGATTTCTGCAGAATATATTTTAAAAGATCCAACAGTTGAATTTGCTGTTTTAGAAACGGCTCGTGGTGGAATTTTAAGAGCTGGTTTAGGATTTTCTCGTTGCGATATCGGAATTATTACCAATATTCAAGAAGATCATTTAGGCATTGCAGACATTCATACTTTAGACGATTTAGCTCGTGTAAAAGCGACAGTTGTGAGAAGTATCAAGAAAGATGGTTGGGCTGTTTTAAATGCCGAAGATGAATATTGTATGAAAATTGCAAATGATTTAAGCTGCAATATTGCGTATTTCAGTTTAGATGAAAATAGCGCAACAGCTTTAAAATTAGCTAAAGAAGGTAAAATTGTTGCCGTTTATGAAAATGGTTTCATCACCATTAAAAAAG
>JAZKHI010000152.1:0-1746 GCA_040385445.1 Bacteroidota bacterium
GCACCAACTGAATCAGCAATTTCTCTGAAACGTTTGAAATCCATATCACGAGAATATGCCGAAGCACCAGCGATAATGATTTTTGGTTGTTCTTTAGTAGCTATTTCTTGAATTTTATCGTAGTTTAATAAACCTGTTTCTTTTTCTACACCATAAAAACTTGGTGAGTATAATTTACCAGAAAAATTTACTGGAGAACCGTGAGTTAAATGTCCACCGTGAGATAAATCGAATCCTAAAATTTTATCTCCAGGTTTTAAACAAGCTGCAAAAACTGCAGTATTTGCTTGTGAACCAGAGTGAGGTTGAACATTTGCATATTCGGCTCCGAATAATTCTTTTACTCTGTCAATAGCAACTTGTTCTACAATATCTACTACTTCACAGCCACCGTAATATCTCTTTCCAGGATATCCTTCAGCATATTTATTGGTTAAACAAGAACCAGCAGCTTCCATTACTTGGTCGCTCACAAAGTTTTCTGAAGCAATTAATTCAATTCCGTGAATTTGTCTGTCTTGCTCGTCTAAAATTAGGTCAAAAATAAGTTCGTCGCGTTGCATTTGTTTGATTAAATTTAAATTTCGTCAAAAATACGAAAAATGTTTGGTAAATTGAATGGATAGTTTAATTTTGATTACTCAAAAATAACAAAAAAATACAACACATAGATATGCCAAATTTTGCAAACGATCCAAGTAGAAAATCTTGGTTAGATATTAAAAAAGAAAGCGATTTCCCAATTCAAAACATTCCTTTCGGAGTCTTTATTACCAAAGAAGATGTAATTACCATTGGAACAAGAATTGGAGATTATGCCATTGATATGGGTGCTTTACAGCAATTAGGTTATTTTGAAGGTATCGAATTAACAGACGATATGTTCATGCAAGATACTTTAAATGATTTCATTTCTGACGGAAAGAAAACATGGCGTTTAGTAAGAAACAGATTATCTGATATTTTTTTAGATTCTAATCCAACTTTAAGAGATAACGACTCACATAAAGAGGTTGTTATTTTTAAAATAGAAGATGTAGAAATGTTATTACCAGTACAAATTGGTGATTATACTGATTTTTATTCGAGTAAAGAACACGCTACAAACGTAGGAATGATGTTCCGTGATCCTGAAAATGCTTTATTGCCAAACTGGTTACATATTCCTGTAGGATATCACGGTAGAAGTTCTACTGTTGTGCCAAGCGGAATTCCAGTTCACAGACCACACGGACAAACAATTCCAAATGGGGAAACACAACCTGTTTTTGGACCTTCAAAATTAGTAGATTTCGAATTAGAAACTGCTTTTATTACAACTGATGCGAATTTAATGGGTGAACCAGTTTCTGTTGCAGATGCAGAAGAAGCTATTTTCGGAATGGTATTGTTTAACGACTGGTCTGCAAGAGATATTCAGAAATGGGAATATGTGCCATTAGGACCATTTTTAGCGAAGAACTTTGCTTCATCAATTTCTCCTTGGATTGTAACTTTAGATGCTTTAGAGCCTTTTAGATGTGCATCACCAGAGCAAAATCCAAAACCATTACCATATTTACAACAAACAGGAAATCACGCGTACGATATCAATTTACAAGTGGCTATTCAACCAGAAAATGCTGTAGAAACTGTGGTTTCTAACTCTAACTTTAAATACATGTATTGGACAATGAGTCAGCAATTGGCACATCATACAATTAATGGTTGTAGAGTGAATTCTGGAGATATGATGGGAAGTGGAAC
>JAZKHI010000153.1:0-3459 GCA_040385445.1 Bacteroidota bacterium
ACTCGGTAAGCCGTAATCGCAAAAAAACCGGGATAAGCAATTAAAACTTCTTCTTTCGATTTCGCTGCTGGATCAAAATTGATTATCGTTTCTAAATCATTCAACAACACGTAATGTATTTGTTCAATTTTCTCGAAAAAATAATTCGTATTCACAATAATTTGATTCGTATCGTCCGTCACTGTCGCCAAAATATCTTGCAACTTTAACTGGATTAACTTTTCTTTATTCTGAAAAAACCTGTAATTGTTATATTCCTGATTAATATCGAATAGCCAATTAATAAGTTCATCAACCCAATTCTCCACTTGGTTTTTGTTGATCGGACTTTTCGTTCTTTCCTGATTTCTGATGTAAATTGAATAAGACATATTATAAAAACATTAAGGCGCCAACCGTATTATTACTCGTTTCGTCAATTAGAATCGCATTTCCCGATTTCGGATTTTTATCGAACGCATCATAAAACAACGGCTGATTGGTTCGTAAACTAATTTGAGCAATGTCGTTCAGTTTTACTTCCGTTTCGTTTGTAAATTCCCAATCGTTGATATTCCATTTTTGATTTACTTCTTGAATTTTCACGCGAACATTTTTAAATCGGTGTTGTAACAAATAGGTTTTTCCTAATTGCAATGGCGTATTGTCTAACCAAGAAATCCAAGAATTAATTTGAGTAGATTCACTTGGCAATTGATGATATAAAACGACAGTATCACCTCGGCTAATATCAATGTTGTTTTCAAAATGCAATACAATATTATCGCCAGCTTTCGCCACTTGAATGCTTTCTAAATTCTTCTCAATTTTTACAATTTTAGTTGCCATATTCGCTGGTAAAATAATTACTGTATCTCCAACTTTATAATTTCCACTTAAAACCAAACCTGCATAACCGCGATAATCATGATTCGCTTCATCTTTAGGACGAATTACCCATTGCACTTGAAATCGAGAAGCTAAATCTTCTGTAGTTTCCAATTCAATAGATTCTAATGTTTCTAACAAAGCCTTTCCTTCGTACCAAGATGTGTTTTCAGATTTCGTTACAATATTATCACCAACCAAAGCGCTTACTGGGATGTAATGAATTTCATTAAATTGTAATTCTGATTTAATGTTTTCAAAATCCGATTGAATTTGGTTGAAAGTGGCTTCAGAATAATTCAACAAATCGATTTTATTGATGGCGATAATTGCTTTTTTAATTCCCATTAACGAACCAATACTGGCATGACGTTTTGTTTGTTCTGTAATTCCTTTTCGAGCGTCGACCAAAATGATAATCAAATCGGAATTAGATGCTCCTGTAATCATGTTTCTTGTATATTGCTCGTGACCCGGTGCATCGGCAATGATAAATTTTCTTTTCTTGGTAGAAAAATATTTATAAGCCACGTCAATTGTAATTCCTTGTTCGCGTTCTGCACGAAGTCCGTCTGTAATTAATGACAAATCGATATCCACACCTTCTTGTTTTGTTTGTTTTTTCAAAACGCCCAATTGGTCCGTGTGAATACTATCAGAATCATATAAAAGTCGACCTATTAAAGTGCTTTTACCATCATCTACATTTCCTGCTGTTATAAATCGTAATGTGTTCATGTGTTTTTTGTTTCAAGTTTCAAGTTTCAAGTTTCAAGTTATTTTTGTTACAGGTTTCAAGTTTAGAAATACCCTTGTTTTTTTCTGTCTTCCATAGCCGCTTCAGATAATTGATCATCTAGTCGAGTTTGTCCTCTTTCGCTCACTCTGGTTTGAATAATATCATCAATTATATCTTGAATGGTTGCCGCTTCGGAAGGAACTGCTGCGGTGCACGTCATGTCTCCAACCGTCCTGTATCGTACTTTTTCCACCACAACAATATCATTTTCGAGAGGTTGAATGAATTTTGACGTCGCCACCAATTTATCTTGGTGGACAATACATTCTCTTTCGTGAGAAAAATATAAATTGGGCAATTCGATATTGTATTTCTGAATGTAATTCCACACATCAAGTTCCGTCCAATTGCTAATCGGAAACACACGAACATTATGACCCTTCTTGACTTTTCCGTTTAAAATATCCCATAATTCTGGACGTTGTAATTTTGGATCCCATTGTCCGAAATCGTCTCGAACAGAAAAAATTCGTTCTTTAGCTCTCGCTTTTTCTTCATCGCGTCGAGCACCACCAATACAAGCATCAAATTCATTTTCTTCAATCGCATCTAAAAGTGCGTAGGTTTGTAAGGCATTTCGAGAAGGAAAACGACCTGCAGTTTCTTTCAGATTGTATTTTTTGATACTGTCTTCTACTGACGCTACGATTAATTTTTCACCAATTTGATTCGCTAAATAATCTCTGAATTCAATCGCTTCCGGAAAATTATGACCCGTATCAATATGCACCAATGGAAAAGGAAATTTCCCTGGACGAAAGGCCTTTAAGGCAAGATGTACCAAAACGATAGAATCTTTTCCGCCAGAAAAAAGCAAGGCTGGTTTTTCAAATTGCGCGGCAGTTTCTCGAAGAATATAAATCGCTTCGTTTTCTAATTGTTCTAAATAGTTATGTTTTTGACTCATATTTTTTTGTTTCAAGTTGTTTTTGTTTCAAGTTTCAAGTTTCAGGTTGTTGAAACCGATTCTTTAATTTATTTATGTAATCCACATTCTTTTTTTGATTGATCTTCCCACCACCAACGACCTGCTCTGAAATCGTCGCCTGGATTTATTGCTCTGGTACATGGCGCGCAGCCAATACTCACAAAACCTTTATCATGTAAAAGATTATACGGAACCGCATTTTGTTTTAAATATTCCACTACTTCATCTGTTGTCCAGTTTAATAATGGATTGAATTTATATAGCTGTTTTTCTTCGTCCCATTCTATTTCTTTTACCGAATTTCGATTATTCGATTGTTCCGCTCGTAATCCAGTAATCCAAATTGTTGCACCAACTAAAGCTCTGTTTAAAGGTTCTACTTTTCGAACGAAACAGCATTCTTTTCTTAAATCTACTGAGTTGTAAAAAGCATTAATTCCGTTTTCATTAATAAAATTCTCCACTGCATTTGTATTCGGATAATAAGCTTTAATCTTCGTTTTGTATTGCAATTGCGTTTTGTCCCAAACGGAATAGGTTTCTGGAAAAAGTCGGCCTGTATCTAATGTAAACACCTCAATGTTTTTAATGTTTTGCGAAAAAATAGCGTGAGAAATCACTTGATCTTCGATTCCGAAACTGGTTGAAAAAACTATTTTACCTTGAATTGTTTTGGCTATTTGTTTTAGCTTTTCTTCCAACGTTTTACTTTCTGCTACTATTTTTAATAACTCTTCTTTCATTTTTGATTTTGGTTTAAATAAAAAAAGCTCCTTCAATTTGAAGGAGCTTAATACTATGTTTTGCGATATATACAAATACAGTGTTACGGCTCCTCTTTGAGAAAGCACGCACAACAAACTGA
>JAZKHI010000154.1:0-11556 GCA_040385445.1 Bacteroidota bacterium
AGGCAATAGTCATCTCTGTGGAAATTTTCCCCATACAACAACACATATTGCAAACATTAAATATCATTTTCTTATTATTTATGGTGCAAAGATAGTTTAATTTTCTTTAAAACCAATTTTTATAGATTAATTTTCTAATTTTTATTATTATTTTACCTTAAGAATGAATATTAACTTTAAATAAATCCATTTAATAGATTATTTTTCTTTTTAACTATTCAAATCCAATTTTTAAATTATTCCAACACCAATTGAAATGCTTTGATAATATCTTCGATTGGTTCTACACCAACTGAAATGCGTAATAAATTCGGATTTATTCCTAATTCACCTAACTTATTCAGACCACTTTCCGACTTTAAATACTCGTAATGTGCCAAATACACATAAGGCATTGCTAGTGTAAATTCCGTACCTAAACTTGGACCTTTAGCCAATTGCAACTTATCATAATAATAAGCCAAATCTTTATCAAAAACCACCGACAACAATCCTGGAATAGCATTTCCTTTTTGAATTTTAGAAAAATTTCCCACACTATCTTCGTGCAAAACACTTTTAATTTCGAGAACTTTTGATTGCGTTTTTAAATAGTTATGAAGTAAAATTGTGTTTTCAGAAATTCTATTTACCCGCTTTTCATATTCCAAAATCTGTAAACCTAATCTTTTAATTTCACCTTCAAAAGGCGGAATTAGATTTTTAGAGATTGCAGCAATCAACGCTATATCTTTCACTACAATTGCACCGAAAAGCAAATCGGCATTTCCACAGGCAAATTTGGTTAAGCTTTCTACAACCACATCGCAATAAGTTAAAACATCCACGCAAAAAGGAGTTCCTAACGTATTATCAACTATTAATTTTATTGAAAAACGTGAACAAATTTCATATAATCTTGGTAAATCTACACATTGTAAAAGCGGATTGCTCACTACTTCCGTAATCAAAACCGCTACCTTCGAATGATTTTTTTCTAGCCAATTTTCTAATTGATTTAAATCGAAAATATCAATTTGAACATGAGAATTTTCTTTTCTTTCGATGATTTCCATCGTATCAACATACAACCAACCCAATTGCACAATTTCTTTTTTATCGAATTGCTGTTGAAAAGAAACCAACGCTTCAGTTGCCGCAAACAAAGCATTCATCCCACAATTTGACAAAATAATTTCATCCGAAGTTATTCCATAAGCTTCACTCAATGTGTTTTTAATATTGAGATTCGCTTGTTCTTCATTTACGTTTTCTTCTTCAAAAACTGAATCTATTAAATTCAAATTATATAAGGTCGCTTCCGCTTTTCTTGAACTTATAATCAATCCCGCATTTCGGATAAAATCGGCATATTTTTTTTCATTCTTATCTTTCGAGTTAATAATCAAAAATGCATTTTTATATTTATCTTCAATACATTCAAAAGTGACATTAAAAGCCTTTTCAATTATATTTTTAGCATGAATTGAAGCTATTGGAATCAGTTTTTCGTCATCAGAAATTTTATACTTTTTCTTTATATATTTTGTTAATTGTTTTACAAATTGATTCGTAAAAAAACGCGGATAACCCGATTTCATCTTATTTATTACTTTCGATTTCCCTTCTTCATAATCAATTACATTTTGTATTTCAGGCAAACTCACAGAAACTGCATGTGGATTTTGAAAAGGAATCGCTTCTCCGCAAGGAATTTTACAAAAATATTCACTCAGTACTACACTACTCATAACTACACATAATTATTAGTTTCTACTTTTAACGCTTGTTGAATATCAGCAATTAAATCATCAATATTTTCCAATCCAACCGAAATACGAACTGTCGCATGCGTTAATCCAATTTTCTTCAAATCTTCTTCAGAATACGTAGCATGACTCATTTTTGAAGGGATTTCTAAACGAGAATCTGATGTTCCGAAAGAAACTTTTTCTCCAAATAACTTTGTGTTTCGAATTAACTCTTCCGCTTTTTCAGCAGATTTTAATGTTATTGTTAATACTGAAGGAATAATTTTCATCTGACTTTTTGCTAATTCATACTGCGGATGCGATGGCAATCCTGGAAACTTCACATCAATAACATCTGGCAAAGTATTTAAGAATTCCGAAAGTTGAATAGAGCTTTGTTCTTGAGTTTTCATTCTGTATACCAATGTTGGCAATCCTAATGACACTAAAAATACATCGAACGGACTTTGGGCTCTTCCATGTGCATTGGAGAAATAACTTATTCTTTCCGCCCAATGTTCTGTTTTTGCCACAATTGCTCCAGCCACAACACTTCCATGTCCAGAAATAAATTTAGTCGCCGAGAACAAAGAGAAATCCGCACCTAAATCTAAAGGTTTTTGCGACGCGAATGTTGCCATGCTATTATCCACGGCAAATAATGTATTGTATTTTTTGCTTAAATCTGCCACCGATTTTAAATCCACAATTTTCAAACTTGGATTCGTTGGTGACTCACACAAAATCAGTTTAATATCGTTTTGTATTAAGGCCAATTCCACGGCAGTTAAATCAGTAAAATCAGCATAACACGTTTGAATTTCATATTTTTCCAATAAAATATTTAACAACCTGTATGTTCCGCCATAACAATCTCTTTCCACTAAAATGGTGTCGCCAGATTTTAAAACCGTATCGAACAATAAAGCCAAAGCAGAAACACCTGTATTCGTACATACACAACCCGCGCCGTTTTCTGCTAGGGCAAAAATATCCTCAAGCGCATTTCGGGTTGGATTATCTGTTCTTGAATAATCGTAGTTTTTATTATTTGGAAATTGTCTTTTTTGATCAAAAGTTGCCGTGTTATATATTGGCAAATGTGTTGCGCCGTAAGCGTCTACTAAATTGGAATGCTGTGCTATATTAGCTAATAATGTTTCAAGTTGCATGTTATATGTGTTTAAGTTTAGACAAAAAAAAACCTCTACAAAAGCAGAGGTACATTTATGTTATTTTTAGATTTAACAAATAGAATACCCTGCGGAAATTTTCCACATGATCATTTGCATCATCATTTTATTATTTACTATTTGCATTTTGTTGTTTTTTAATGAGGCAAAAATAGAATAATTTTCTAATAAAATAAATATTATAGTTAAATTATCTAAATTTTACTATTTAAGTATTCTTTTTTAGATTTTTTGTCTATATAATTAAAATTTAAGCATCTGTTTTTTATTGAAAAGCTCCAAAAAAGCATTAGAAATTTTACAAAAAAATAAAAAATTAAAATAATGATTTGTATTTCAATTTGATTTTATAACTTTGCACCAGAATTGAAAGAGGAAAAATTTGAACTGATTGCAACCTCTTGATACTGAAATTATTTCGGTATTAAAAAAAATGCTAAAGCAGAAACCCTCCTTTAGTATTTCCCTGCAATTTTTTCGTTTATTATTTATATAATTTATTTTTATAATTATGGCATATTTATTTACGTCGGAATCTGTTAGTGAAGGACATCCAGACAAAATTGCAGATCAAATTAGTGATGCATTAATTGACAACTTTTTAGCATTTGACCCATCGTCAAAAGTAGCTTGTGAAACTTTAGTAACAACTGGACAAGTAATTTTGGCTGGTGAAGTAAAATCTTCTACTTATTTAGATGTTCAAACAATTGCTCGTGATGTAATCAAGAAAATTGGTTACACGAAGAGTGAATATATGTTTGAAGCAAATTCTTGTGGTGTTTTATCTGCTATTCACGATCAATCTGATGATATTAACAGAGGTGTTGATAGAGCTGCGGCTACTGATTTCGAATCAAAAGCAAACGCACAAGGAGCAGGTGACCAAGGAATTATGTTTGGTTACGCAACAAACGAGACAATAGATTTAATGCCATTAGCCTTAGATTTAGCTCATAAATTATTACAAGAATTAGCAGAATTAAGAAGAGAAAATTCGGCTATTACTTATTTACGTCCAGATGCAAAATCTCAAGTAACATTAGAATATAACGACGATAATCAACCCGTAAGAATTGACTCTATTGTAGTTTCAACTCAGCATGATGATTTTGACGAAGAAACTTCAATGTTAGCAAAAATCAAAAAAGATATTATTGAAATTTTAATTCCTAGAATTTTAGCTAAATATCCTCAATATGCACATTTATTCAACGACAAAATTGAATACCATATTAACCCAACTGGAAAATTCGTAATTGGAGGACCACACGGAGATACTGGATTAACAGGTAGAAAAATTATTGTTGATACTTATGGTGGAAAAGGTGCTCACGGTGGTGGAGCTTTCTCAGGAAAAGACCCAAGTAAAGTAGACAGAAGTGCTGCTTACGCTGCAAGACATATTGCTAAAAACTTAGTAGCTGCTGGTGTAGCTAGTGAAGTTTTAGTTCAAGTTTCTTACGCAATTGGTGTAGCAAAACCATGTAACATTTATGTAAATACTTACGGAACTGCTAAAAATGGTTTATTAGATTCTCAAATTTCTGATAAAGTTGCGCAATTATTTGACTTAAGACCATATGCAATTGAACAAAACTTAAAATTAAGAACGCCAATTTATAGTGAAACTGCTGCTTACGGACACATGGGACGTAAAAATGAAGTAGTAACTAAAACGTTTAGATCTCCAGACGGAAATGTAAAAACGTTAGAAGTTGAATTATTCACTTGGGAAAAATTAGACAGAGTTGCAGATATTAAAACTGCATTTGGAATCTAATATTTTCTAAATTATTTTATAAAAAAATCCCGATTTTCACAAATCGGGATTTTTTATTTTTATCTAATATCTTGATTCAAGATTAAATCAACATACATATTAATTTTGTCTTTTAATTCTTTTCTATGCGAAATGAAATCTAAGAAACCGTGATCTAATAAGAATTCAGAAGTTTGAAACCCTTCTGGTAAATCTTTACCCGTTGTATCTCTAACTACACGTGGCCCAGCGAAAGCAACTAACGCTCCTGGTTCTGCAATATTAATATCTCCAAGCATCGCATAAGAAGCCGTTGTACCACCAGTTGTTGGATCCGTACATAATGAAATATATGGCAACCTTTCTTCTGCTAATTGCGCTAATTTTGCAGATGTTTTTGCTAATTGCATTAATGATTGTGCTGCTTCCATCATACGAGCTCCACCCGATTTTGAAATCATTACAAATGGCAATTTATGTTTCATAGAATAATTAATTCCACGAGAAATTTTTTCACCTACAACCGCACCCATTGATCCACCGATAAAAGCAAAATCCATACAACAAATAACAATGTCGTTCCCTTTTGATTTTCCAACAGCGGTTCTAACAGCATCTTTTAATTTAGTTTTTTCAGTAACTTCTTTTAAACGATCGCTATATTTCTTAGTATCCACAAAATTTAATGAATCTACAGAAGTTAAATTTGCATCTAATTCTTCAAATTCATTATTGTCAAATAAAATTTGAAAATACTCAGCACTACCAATTCTTACATGATAATCATCTTCAGGACTCACCCATAAGTTTCTTTCTAATTCATCAGAATCAACGATTTTTCCTGTTGGAGATTTATACCACAATCCTTTAGGAACATCTTTTTTATCTTCAGTTGCTGTTGTAATTCCTTTTTCTTTTCTTTTAAACCAAGCCATATTTTTAAATTTTGGATGGAAGATGGAAGATGGAAGATGGAAAATCACTCCCAACTTCAAACTTCAAACTTCCTGCTTATAATGTATTCACGTTATTTAAATCGGCGAAAGCCTGTTCTAATCTTTTATTGAAAGTAAGTTCACCTTCACGAATCCATTTTCTTGGATCGTAATATTTTTTATTTGGCACATCGCTTCCTTCTGGGTTTCCAATTTGAGTTTTCAAATACTCCATATTATTAGCGATATAATCTCTAGTACCTTCTGTAAAAGCAAATTGTAAATCGGTATCGATATTCATTTTAATAACTCCATAAGAAATAGCTTCTCTAATTTCTTCTAAAGTTGAACCTGAACCACCGTGGAAAACAAAATCAACTGGATTTGAACCTGTATTGAATTTATTTTGAACGAATTCTTGAGAATTTTTTAAGATTTTCGGAGTTAATTTTACGTTTCCTGGTTTGTAAACACCGTGAACATTTCCGAAAGATGCAGCAATTGTGAAACGCGGACTAATTTTCATTAATTCTTCGTAAGCATAAGAAACTTCTTCAGGTTGTGTGTATAATTTAGAACTATCTACATCTGTATTATCTACACCATCTTCTTCACCACCAGTAATACCTAATTCGATTTCTAAAGTCATATCCATTTTACTCATACGAGCAAGATATTGTTTACAAAGTTCGATATTTTCTTCAATTGGCTCTTCTGATAAATCAATCATATGAGAAGAATATAATGGTTTTCCTGTAGCTGCGAAGTGTTTTTCAGACGCATCTAACAAACCATCAATCCAAGGTAATATTTTTTTAGCACAATGGTCAGTATGTAAAATTACTGTTGCACCATAAGCTTCTGCCAAAGTATGAACATGAATTGCACCAGCAATAGAACCTAAAATAGCAGATTTTTCATCAGCATTTGACAATCCTTTCCCAGCATTAAATTGCCCACCACCGTTTGAGAATTGAATAATTACTGGAGCATTTAATTTTGCAGCAGTTTCTAAAACACCATTAACAGTGCTATTCCCAGTTACATTAACTGCAGGTAATGCAAAACCTTTTTCTTTTGCATATTTAAAAATTTCTTGAACCTGATCTCCTGTTGCAACTCCGGGTTTGATATTATGACTCATATTCTTTTTTATTTGATAATTTATATGTGTTGTTGTTTCGATTTACAAAAGTAACAATTTTATTAATTTTAAAAAGGATAATTGATACCTATATTAAAAACTGTTTTGGATAAATTCATGTCTTTAAACCATCTTTCCGAATATTCCTTGGCAGGATTGTAGGTTTTGAAACCAAAATCGCCACGAACCACGAAGAAACCAAAGTCATAACGAAGACCAAAACCTGTACCTAATGCCGTATCTTGAAGTGATTTAAAGCCATTAAAAACTAATTTTTCATCTTCTACGTTATCAAAAACGTTCCATATATTTCCAGCATCAGCAAATAAAGCACCATTTAAACTATTGAAAATATTAAATCGATATTCTAAATTCATAGATAATTTAAAGTTGGCTTCATTGAAATCATTCACACTTTTACTAGCGCCTGGCCCTAATGAATAGGCTTGCCAACCACGATTATCATTACTTCCACCAGCAAAATAACTTCGTGAAAACGGAACAGAATTAGAATTTCCATATGGAATTGCAATTCCACCAAAGAATCTAAAAGCTAATGAGCTCTTTTTATATAAATGCAAATGTTTAATATATTCAAATTCCGTTTTTATGTATTGCGCATATTCTACGCCAAATAAAGTTCGCTTGTTATTATCACTAAAAGGTTCGTCTTTTCGTTTCGCAATTAAATTTAAAATATTACCTGCACTTTCAACTTTCGCTTTAATATTATAAAACTGAACATCATTTATGTCTTTTTTCGTACTCAAATTATAAGAAAAACTAGAAGATAAAATCAAATTATTTTCAATTAATCTTTTTCTTCTTTCGCCAATGGTATTTATTGTTTTGAAGTTGGTTTCATTATTAACAGCTATGTCTCCAGAAGCCACTTGATTAATAAAATCAACTGCTCCAACCAAAGACAAATCGCCCGTTAAAGTTCCATCAACGGTTAAACTTGGATCTGTATTATAAACCAATGCCAATTCATTTAATGTATTATACGAATAATTATATACGTTGAAATAATTATTAATATTTAAGTTTCGAACAAATTGTAAGTTGAACAAATCGAATCTAAATTTCTTAGTTTCATCTTTATTTAATCCCCATTCATAATAGAAACTTCCGTTGTAATTTTCTTTATCCAAACCGATATTAGTTTGTTTCGAAAGTCCTAAAGTAATAGCCGTACTTGGTATCGATTCTTTTTTAATTATTTTTCTGGTACTAATCGGGAAGAAAATTCGCGGTAAAGTTAGTTTCACATCACCACCATATTCCAAAATATTAAAAAATGCATTTGTACTGTTTTTAATACTTGGGTCTGTAGATGTTCCTATATTTCCTCGAATGGCAAAATCTAAAATTTCCGCCCCTCCAAATACATTTCTAAATGTAATACCTGTAAATCCAGAAATACCAAATTGTTGAATATTAGAATGTGTTAAATCGCCTTTAATATTAAAATTGTATTTTTTCAATGGCGTCAATACAATATTTGCAATTAATCCGTTGCCACTATCATCTTCCACATATTGAATTTGTGGGAACCTAAATATTTTCAAGTTAGCTAATGCTCTTGTGGTTAAGGTTTTATCCTGATCGCTAAATAATTGCCCTTCTTCAATAAATATCGAATTCGTTAACGCTTTTGGTTTATATTTTAATTTTCCTGAGCTATAAAAATTGGTTTTTTTATAAGTAATACTATCAATTCCAACTGCTTTTTCCTTTACTTGTTTATCAGTAAAAACATTGACCTTACTAATTCTATACAATTTAAATGGTTCTGTATAAGTTGAATCACCTTTTTTCACATTTCTATTTCCAATGTTAAACGTGATATTTAATTTACTATTTGGTTTATCAATTGTATCAATATCTGGCTGTTTTATATAGTTTTCTTGAAAATGATACAAACCTCTATTTCTAAATTCTGTAGCAATACGTTTTTTCTCATTACTGATATTTTCAGCACTATATGTTTCACCACTTTTTATTAATGATTTATTTGAAATTTGAACATATAAAGAATCTACAATTGGCGATTCAATATTTCTAAAAATACTATCAATAACATAGGCATTACCTGTGTTTATATCATATGAAATTTTTATTTTCTGCTTTTTTAAAGTGTCAATTTTAGAAGAAACTTTCGCGTTAAAAAAACCTCTGTTTTTATGATATAAATACAATCGTTTTTCCGATTTTGTTACTCGAGACGTATCTAAAATTGAAGGAGCTTCTCCAATTCCCTTAAAGAAATTACTGTATCCAGAAACAATAAATGATTTACCCAATCTATTAACTTGTTTTTTAGAATATAACTTAGTCATTCTTTCAATTCGGTTTGGTTTTTTTAGCAACCAAGCATTATAAGAAGAATCTGGATTTTTTTTACTTAAATTATAGAGTTGCAAACGCGGCTTGAAACCTAACAATTTACTATTTGGTTTTTGATATAGTTGATTGTGCAAATCTTCAGAGTTAGTAGATTTGCCATTTACAATAATTTCGTTATCATCGATAAGCATTTGTTTCTTTTGAAGTTTTCTTACTTCAGAACAAGAGTAAAAAAGTAGTCCAAAAAGAAAAAATAGTGCTATTTTTGGTGTGAGATTCTTCAAACGCTTAATTTTATTCAAAAATACAATTTTTTATGGTTAGCAAAAACCAAATTAAACTAATTAATAGTTTACAGCAAAAAAAGTACCGTAAGTTACACAATCTTTTCATAGCAGAAGGAAAAAAAGTAATTCAGGAACTTATTGATGCTCATTTTAGTTTGGAACATTTATTTGTAACCAAAGAAAATTTGTTTGATAAAAAGCATCATTCTGAATTAATTTCTGATAGTGAACTTAAAAAAATATCGGCTTTAACTACCGCAAATGATTGTTTAGCGGTTTTTAAAATACCCTTCGTCTCGGCTCAGGGTGACGACAAAAGTAATTCTGGTTTAGAATTAGCTTTGGACAACATTAAAGACCCAGGAAATATGGGAACGATTATTAGATTGTGCGATTGGTTTGGGATTTCTAAAATTGTTTGCACGGAAGAAACGGTTGATATTTATAATCCTAAAGTTGTTCAAGCCACGATGGGAAGTTTAGCCCGAGTAGAAGTTTTATACACCAATTTAACGGATTATTTAAAAACTACAGATTTAGAAATTTTTGGCACATTTATGGAAGGTAAAAACATTTATAAATCGGAATTACCAACCAAAGGTATTATTGTCATGGGAAATGAAGCTAATGGAATTTCAAAAGAAATTGAAAATTTAGTTACGCAAAAAATCAGTATTCCAAGATTTGGAAATTTGCAACAAACAGAAAGTTTAAATGTAGCCACTGCAACCGCAATAATTTTATCGGAATTTAAACGAGGTCAATAACAATCAGATTACTCCGTCAGTTCGCTTCGCTCTTGTGCTTTTTGCCTCGCAATGATTTAATGGAACGTGAAGTTAATAAAAACTGCTCTTGTTTTCATCGATTGAATATTTCCTGTCCAAGGACTATTTGGGTCATTATCGCGAATTAACTCGTCATTCATACCAAAAACACCACGAATAGATGGTGAGAATTTGAAATATTCTAAATACAAATCCATACCAAAACCAATTTCATAGTTTTGCGTCCAAGTTTTCACTCTAAATCTGTTGGAATAATTATCGTCTGGTGCGTTTTGGTTACTTCCCAAATTTAAAGTTGCAGATACACCTCCTAATAAAAAAGGCCTTACATTTCCTGTTCTTAGCGCTGAGTATTTCAACAATAAAGGAAAATGTAAGTTTGCTGCTTTTACTTCTCTTAATTGATCTACGCTGTCTTCAATATTTGGAAATACTAAATTTCTTTGAGTCGCATAAAATCCAGGTTCAAAACGCAAATCGAAATATTCGTTTAATCTTAAATTTCCAACTAATCCTACATTAAAACCAGTTGATGGTTTCAGTTCAATATCTTTTCCTACGGTTAAATAATTAAATTGGTAATTATAACTACTAAACCCTAAAAAATATCCCCAATGCACTCTTTGCTTGTCAAAGTTCTCCTGCTGAATAATTGGGTTTTTACCAAAAATTCCGCCTTGACTGAACGAGTTCAGTGAAAATAATACTATGAAAAAGAAATATTTAGATGGCATGTTTTATTTTTTTGATGCTTTATAAATTGTAGCCACTCCCATTGTTTGAGGAATGTCCTTTACATCTATAAACCCATTTTTTCTCAAAATATTGTTCAAAGCTTCTCCAAAAGGGAAATTTTGTGCAGAATTTGAAAGATAGGAATACGCTTTTTTATCTTTAGAAAACAATTTTCCAATTGTTGGCATGATAAAATTGGTGTAAATATAATACCCTTGTTTGAAAGGGAATTTTGTTGGAACTGAAGTTTCTAATATAATAAAAAGACCATTTGGTTTTAACACACGTAGTATTTCCGACAATCCTTGATCTAAATTTTCAAAGTTACGAACACCGTAAGCAACCGTTATCACATCAAAATAATTATCTGAATAAGGAATTTTTTCACCGTCACCCAAAACCATTTTGATTTTAGAATCTAAATTCTTAGCCGTAACTTTTTGTTGTCCAACTGCTAACATTCCAGCAGAAATATCTAAACCGATAATTTCAGTTGCCGAAGTTTCAGCAAATAATATCGCTAAATCACCAGTTCCAGTTGCCACATCTAAAATGGTTTTTGTCCCGAAGGTTCGGGATTGAAGTTTTACCATTTGTAAAATCTTCTTTTTCCAATTTGCATCCGTTCCTAAT
>JAZKHI010000155.1:0-2224 GCA_040385445.1 Bacteroidota bacterium
TCATTTCTTTGATAACCAAGGAAAAGAAATTTTATAAAAAACTAAACCGCTACTCGAAAGAATAGCGGTTTTTTTTTATTAATTGTTTTCAAAAAAACTATCGTAAAAATCATGTAATTTCTTACCTCGATAGGATTTTTTATAACTTAATTGCACGGAATCTTTATCTAAATTTAAATTTTCAGAATATACAATATAACGTGCTTGGTGTTTCATATCTGCAATTTTCAAACCCACCTCTACTTCTTTATATGGAATAAGTTTATGATTTTTCCAATAATAGATTGTTTTAGAATTTGGCATATACCAACTTCCTTCATAGCTCACTTCTATTCTTGAATCATTAGGTTTAAATTCATATAGACTTGAGAAAAATCCACCACCATTATAAATTTTATTCTCTAACTTACTATATTCAAAAAAATAATTACTACAATTTCCATTCATATTAAAATGTCCTACAGATTGAATTTCAAAAACACCATCATTATCTAAATCAACAGATTTAAAATAAACAACATCATCTACTTCAGATGAATTTAAATAATTCCATTTTTTATCTTTAAGTTTATAAAAATCAATTTTAACTGTTTCACTATCATAAGTGTAAATATCTGGACAGACAAACGCAAAAACATCTCCGCCTTTTTCAATTCTCGTAAAAGCAATTACTTGTCCATTATCTAATTGTTGCTCACCAACTGGACCAATGGCATTATAAATAGAATCCGAAGTAAGTTCTTTATCAATATTAACATTTAAACTTAAAACACTATCAATATTTATCGATTTTTCTTCAATTCCTTCCTCTTTTTTAACATCTTCAAAATCCACGGAGTCAACAACTGCTAACATTGCCGTATCAGCTTCTGAAAAGTTATAATCAGTGTTAGATATTTTAGTTTTACAACTTAAAATTAAGATTATAAAAACTATTCCTATTTTAAATAAATTTCTCATTTATCTTAAAACTGAACACTAAAATTACTCCAACTCATACTCCAACCTCACTGTAATTCTAGCGGTTTTATTTTTACTAAACGTATCGTTGTTTCCACCATAACTATCTTCTTCAGTAGAACCTTGACCAGTAATCTGGAAAACACCCATACTTGCTGTTTTTAATTTTCCTAAATTGCCATCAGCGGTATTTACAATTTTTTCCGCTCGTTCATAAGCATCTTTGGTTGCTTTTTCAATTAAACTTTGCTTTAAACTTGCTAAATCTGAATACGTATATTGAATAGAATTAGATGATAATTCAATACCAGAATTAATCAATTCAGAAGTTTTACCTGAAACGGCTTCAATACGTTTCATTAAATCGGGTTTTTTCTTTGCTGAAAAAGAAATCGTTTGTGACGCTTCATATCCATCAAAAACCTGTTCGTATTTGGTGTTGTATTGGTTTTCGGCGTTTTCTATTCGAACTTCTCTAAATTTCTTATTGAATTGAACCGCTCCAAAACTAAATTCACTCGATTTAAACCCTTTTCCTAAAAAAAAATTGGTTACAATTTTCTGATCGGCAATCATTTTATTGTATGCTTCTTTAATATCATAACTTTTTGTGGTAAAACTTCCACTCCACAAAATTTCATCAGAAACGAAATCTTTTGTTCCCAAACCAATTACGGAAATGGAATCTAAATTTTCGTTTCGTTTTTTAAATGCAGTTCCTAAAATAAATGCGGTAACAATAACAGCAATTCCAATAATTGCCGAAGACTTCATTCTTTCTGTAATTTCCATTTTTAGTTTAGTTTAGTTTAAAAGGTTGATTTTTAGATTTATTTTCTTACTAAACACTGCATCAAACCACATGCCAAATTTTAACGTTTTTTTTGAAAAAAATTCGTCATTAAAGCCGCGCATTCTTTTTCTAAAACGCCTGAAATTACTTCTGTTTTGGGATGAATTTGTGTTCCTAAAGTTTGATAACCGCGTTTTTTATCGGAAGCGCCAAATACAATTTTTGAAATCTGACTCCAATATAAAGCGCCAGCACACATTTGACAAGGTTCTAAAGTGACATATAAAGTACAACCTTTTAAATATTTTCCACCTAAAAAATTTGCGGCACTAGTTATCGCTTGCATTTCGGCATGAGCCGTAACATCGTGTAATAACTCCGTTAAATTATGGGTTCTAGCAATAACTTTGTTATCTATAACAATGATTGCTCCTACGGGAATTTCGTCTTTTTCAAAGGCAATTTCAGCTT
>JAZKHI010000156.1:0-5177 GCA_040385445.1 Bacteroidota bacterium
GTTCCACCGTTGAATCCGTTTACCGGAGTTCCGGCATCATCGACAGCATCAATTACATTAACAGGTGTTGGTGTTGAAGTTGAAGTGTTATTATTTGGATTTGGATCAGGTTGGTTCCCAGTTATGGTTGCAGTATTTGAAAAATTACCAGTTGCTTTTACTGTTGCAGTAATTGTTAAAGTTTCATTAGATCCATTATTTAAATTTCCAATAGTCCAAACACCGGTTGTATTATTATAAGTTCCTGTTGAAACAGTTGAATTTAAATAAGTATAGCCAGACGGTAAGATGTCATAGACAACAACACCAGTTGCATCACTTGTTCCTGCATTAGCCGCTAAAATTGTAAACGTAACATTCGAACCTACCTTAGGTGTAGAGTTATTTACAGTTTTTGTTATGCTTAGATTAGAACTAGCACAAGATAATGAACCAGAACCACCATCGTTACTGTCTTTTGTATTTACAAAAGCACCATAAACATTGATGTTATTTATAACACTAACAAGTGAACTAACTTTAATTTTAATTTGATCAAATGGTAGAGTAGCTTTAATACCTACATTGTATATGCCAGATGTTGAAGGATTTATAAAAATTGTTCCAAGTACTGTTAAATTTATTAATTCAGAGCCTCCTTTTGTTTCTTGAAGTATTCCATTATTGTATGTTGATATAGTTAATGTATTGAATAGGTTTAATTGTATTAAACTATTTAAATCTTTAATCGTAAAACCAGCATAAGTTCCTGAAGGATATGTGAAAAGTTGATCTGCAACTGCAATTGATCCCGATGCTAATACACCAGCAGTTATTGATATATTTGCAAAATCAGAATTACTTGATGTTAATATATTACTTGTATTATTAACTCCACAAGCAACACAAGCAACACCACTAATACCTGAATTAGCACCGTCTATAGATACAGGAAAAATTGGACTTGTAAGTGCGTATGTATTGTTACATTCAACTGTAGTTGGACAGAATTTTTGAAATACAGCATTATAAACTTTAGTCGTTCCAAGATTAACTGAAACTAAGTTTGTTAATTTTATCTGAACTTCATCAAAAGGTAGCGTTGAAACAAATCCTACTGTTTGTCTGCCAGTTCCAACTAATAAATTTGTATTAACTGAAATTAATGCACCATTACCAGTTTTAGTTTCTTGTTGTACACCATTAAGATATGTTGTTACTATAATTGCATCAAATGCATTAACACTTAAAAGTGAATTATTTTCAATATCAAATCCTGCAAAAGTTCCTGCTGGATAATCAGTAATTTGATTTTTTACTGAGATCTTTCCACTAGTACCAACACTAGCCGTTAAATTTATCTGAGCAAAATTAGTTGTATTAGTATCAATTAAATTTTCAGTATTACTAACATCACATAAAACACATACTAAACCATCTATACCAGTTTTAGGACCGTTTATAAAGACTGGATATATAGGAGCTGTTACAGCTACTGGAGTATTACAAGCTAAATCTGGACCAGCACAAAATCTTTCAAAAACGGCATTGTAAACTTTTGTCAAACCTAAATTTACACCAATAACTTGATTAATTGAAATTTGAACCTCATCAAAAGGTTGAGTAGATACAAATCCTATTTTATAGCGTCCAGTTGAATTTAATAAAGTACCATTTACTAATAAATTTGAACCAGAAAATTGATCTTTAAGAACACCATTTAAATATGTTTTTATTTGTAAGTTCCCTAAAACTGATACGCTAACTAAGTTTGTATTTTCAATTTCGAAACCAGCATATGTTCCGGCAGGATAATCAGTGACTTGATCCTTAACAGCTAAACTTACAGAACCAGCTACACCAACTAATAAGTTTAAACTAGCATAATCAGATGTACTTGCAGAAATTGCATTTTCAGCATCTGTAACACTTCCGATACTAATTCCAGATAAACCAGTGTGTGTGTTTTGTATAGTGGTTGGAAATGTTGGGTAATTTACTGCTGTAGGGACATTACATTCTAATGCTGGACCAGCGCAGTATGTTGAAATTACAGGATAATATATATTAGTTGAAGAAAGAACTCCAGCTAAGCTATTCATTGAAATTTCAATGGCATCGAACGCTTCTTTGGTGTTGAAACCTAAAACATAATTTCCTGGATTACTTAATAAACTTAAATTAACCAAAGAACTACCAGTATAAGTTTCTTGTAAGCTACCAGCTAAATATGTTTTAATAGAAATACTATTTAATAAATCTACAGAAATTAATCCTCCACTAGGAGCAATTCTAAATCCTGCAAAAGTGCCTGCTAGATAAGAAGTATTTCCATCAGTAACTTTTAAGTTATGCGTTACACCAACTCCAATTAATGAAGTAGCTGTTGCATAATTTGTCAAGTTAGTATCAATTAATCGCGATGAGTTCGAAATACCACATCCTAAAACACATAGTCCAGAAGTTGAAGTGCTTACTGTTAAGCCGTCAAAAATAGACGAAGTAAATGGAATTGGATCAATTGTATTACAGGCAATTGTACCGTCATTTACAGATACAGTAGCTATTGCAGTAGTACAATTTGTAGGATTTACAGTTTCACATATTTGGTATGTTAAATTATAAATACCATTAGGAGTACCTGCTAAAACATTAACCGAGCCATTTGCATTTAAAACTAAATACGGACTAGGAGTAATTGTAGTTAGTATAACTGACGATGCCGTTACTATAACATTGTTTAAAGTATCATTTGTTAATACATTTAAAACATTATTTTGCCCAGTAACACCATTAATTGGTCCAGTAGTATCATCAGCAGCAATAATTACTGAATTTCCTGGAACAGGAGTTGATGTAGAAGTATTATTTTCAGTAACAGGATCAGCATTTGTTCCAGAAATTGTAGCTGTATTAGCATAAATTCCCGCTTTTTTTACTTTTGCGACTACCGTTAATGTTGCTGTAGCATCTTTTGCAAAATTTCCTATTGTCCAGTTAGGTGCTGACCAAGTACCTCTGGAAGGTGTAACGCTAACAATAGTATAGCCATTAGGAATAGCATCATTTATGATAACATTAGTATCATTACTAACTCCTAAATTACTTGCCGTAATTGTAAAAGTAACGTCACTACCAAAAGTAGGATTTGAGTTACTGACAGTTTTAACAACTTTTAAATCTGAACAACCTTTGAAAATATTTGTACTTACACTTGCACTGGCTAAACCCCAGCCCCAAGTATTAAGAAGTCTTACATTTCCATAGTCATTACAGGTTGTACCATCAGTTTCATTTGCGCCATTTGCAGGAGCAGGAATAACTTGAAGTAAATTTCCATTAGCACTCCATGCACGAGCAGGACTTGTAGTCCCCATGAATGAATTGTTTAATCCAGCTCCGGTAATATTGTTTTCAGAAGTACTTCCGTCTGTTAAACAAGTTAAACCAACATTTGTCAATTGTGAATCATCCCAAAACATCTGAGAATTTGCGATTGCAATTGGGGCAATTGAAGATACATTAAACCCATTTGTATTTAATTCAACATCGTATAAAGGGAGGTTAAATCTACCTTTAAGAAAATTTAAAGTCAAATTTACTGTAGATCCATCATTAACAACATTACCTAATCCATCAAGGCCATCCCAAGAGATTGAGTTGTTCCCAGCTGGTAAACTAAAAGCCTCGATAATTCGGTCGCTCGTACCGTTCTGATAACCAGAAACGCCATTTAAATCAAAGAATAATTTAACATCTCCAGCTTCAGAAATATTAAATCGTATCAGGTAAGGCCCACAATTAGTTATTGCTGGATTAAGGAAAGTTGGTGCAGCAGGAACTGATGCTATAGGATATAAATTTGAATCAGGATTATTTAAAAAAACTTTAAAACCATTCAATAATGATGGAGAAGTGGCAGCATTTATTGATCTACGTGTAATATTAAAACCTCCACTTTGGGAAACTCCATAACTATTAACTGCAACGTTAAAAGCAATTGGTTGAAAGCCAGGATTAAAGTCAATAAATAATACTACTTTATCATCAGTGTAAGCATAAAAATTTGACTCAGAAGTAGCAGTTGTAGTATTTCCATAAGTGGATGATACAGCGACAAATCCCCATTTGTCAGAATGTAAACGACCACTTTTTTTACCAAAGCTTCCTGAATTATTCGCTACAGTCATATCAAACAAAGCACCAACGGCTCTATCCGCAGATGTAGTTAATGCCGTAACGCCACCATCATTACTTCTATAAATTTCAATCCAATGCTCTCCAGATACAGTAGGATCAAATATTAATGGAGTGTATCCAGTGGTTACACTTCCAATATTTGGACCTGCTAATGCTTTTTCATGGCTATCAATACTACCAGCAACACCATTAGCACTATTCCATAATGCAGTAACAGCTACAGTCCCATCAGGTCTTCTAATGCGATAGTATAAATTATTTACTCTTGAAGGATTTCCTGTGGCATATTCTCTCCAATCAAAACCAAAATATAAATTTTCAGTAGATGCGTTTGCAATATTGAAATATATTCTATTGTCTTCGGGCGCATTAAAGTAAGATCCATTAGATAAATCCGGTGCACTTAATACGGCGGTAATGTTATTTGCATTTGGAGAAAGTGTAGGGGTTCCTTCTGCAAAAACCGATAAAGAGAATAAAAAAAATAAAAAAGGAAGTATTAATAAATAACAATTTACTGCACTCCTAACTTTAGTTTGGGGTAGTTTTTTTTTCATGCGCTACGGATAAATTTAATAGTAGATTTGGGCAATTTCAATCAATTATAAATATGGATTTATCCAAAAATATAATTTAGAGCAAAAATACTTACATATATTTTTTATTTATAATTTAATCTTTGAATAACCTAAAAAGTCGTTAAACTCACATTTTTTCATTGAAAATCAGCTGTAATAGGGCATTTTTACTGAGCTTTTTCATTATTAGAACAGTGAGTTTTAAAACAGAAATGATTTTTTAAAGTATAAATTTCAACTTTTTAATTAAAAAAATAATTAAGCATAAGTTACTTATAAAAAAATGATTAAGAGTAGTTTTTTATAATTTATTTGTAGTGTAACTTTTTTTGAAACAAGTTTATTGATGACATTGTTTCAATTTGTTTTAGCTTAAAAAAATAGTATTTATCAATGCTATTTTCATGATTTGAATTTGAA
>JAZKHI010000157.1:0-20693 GCA_040385445.1 Bacteroidota bacterium
CAAAAAACACTCGAACTGACGATTTAAATATTGACTTGTTTATTTCTTAATCTAGATTAAGAGATTTTTCCTACACCCAATTGTAAATTTGTATCATAATAATTAGTAAATTTATATACGATGAAAAATGCAGTTTTACACAAAGCAAATACAAGAGGTCATGCTAATCATGGTTGGTTAAACGCATACCATAGTTTCAGTTTCGCAAGTTGGTACAATCCAGAAAGAGTTCAATTTGGAACATTACGTGTTTTAAATGACGATACAGTCGCAGCTGGAATGGGTTTTGGAACGCATCCACACGATAATATGGAAATTATCACAATTCCTTTGGAAGGTGATTTGGCACATAAAGACAGCATGGGAAATGAATCTACTATCAAAACAGGCGATGTGCAAGTAATGAGTGCTGGAACAGGAATTCAACACAGTGAGTTCAATCCAAATGCCGATTTACAAACAAAATTATTCCAAATTTGGTTGTTTCCAAAAACTAGAAATGTGGAACCTCGTTACCAACAAATTACATTAGACGTAACAGAACAAAAAAATAATTTCGCACAAATTTTATCTCCAAATGCAGATGATGCTGGAGTTTGGATTCATCAAGATGCGTGGTTTCATTTAGCAGATTTCGACAAAGACTTTTCTAAAACTTACGAATTGAAAAAAGAAGGAAACGGAATGTATGTTTTCGTGATTTCAGGAACAATTACCGTTGATGGACAAGAATTAGAAACGCGTGATGGATTAGGAATTACTGATTTTGAAACGTTAGATATAAAAGCGACTTCTGATGCGAAATTTTTATTAATGGAAATTCCAATGGAGCACTAAATTTATAATTTCAACATTCAAAATTCCAAGTTGGCTATTCAACATTTAAACTTGGAATATTCAATTATAAATAACGAATGTTGAAGTAAAAAATATAAAATGACAGAAGAAGTACAACTAAAAATCAATGATAAAAACGGTGCTTTTTATATTGAAATTGACGGAAAACAAGAAGCATTAATGACATTCGTTTTTGCTGGTGATGATAAAATAATTATTGATCATACGGAAGTCAATTCGGGAAATAACGGAAAAGGTTTTGGAAAGAAAATGGTAACAAAAGCCGTTGAATTCGCCAGAGAAAAAGGAATTAAAATCATTCCGCTTTGTCCGTTTGCGAAAAGTGTTTTTGATAAAACTCCTGAATTTAGAGACGTTTTGTAAGTATGGAAAATCTATTAGAAGATAATATAACTGGGAAAATTGGTACACAGAAATATTTGTGTAGCATTTCTTGGCGTAATGGAACTTTCGTAATGGATGAACCAGAAAGTATTGAAGGAAAAGACCTTGGTCCAGATCCATATACTACACTTTTGGCGTCTTTAGCAGGTTGTACGTTGTCCACTTTACGAATGTATATTGATAGAAAAGGTTGGGATATTCCAGAAATAAACATTTCTTTAAATTTATCTCAAGAAAATAACCCTGAATTAACGACTACTATTTCAAGAACCATTACTTTTTCAAACACAATTGAAGAAGATATAAAAAACAGGTTGTTAATCATTGCTGAAAAATGTCCTGTTTCGAAAATTCTAAAGAATACTGTTTTAATTAACACAACAATTTAATTATGGACCCAAAAAACTTAAAAAAGGAATATACAAATGGCGAAGTCACCATTGTATGGCAATCCGGAAAGTGTACACATTCTGGAAATTGCGTGAGAAATAATCCTGATGTTTTTAAACCAAAAGAACAACCTTGGATTACACCTGATAATTCCACTACGGAAAAAATTATTGAAACCGTGAATAAGTGTCCATCTGGTGCTTTGTCATTTTATTTAAACGATAAATAATGGTTCATTATTCAACAATTGTAAATGCTTCTTTGGAAAAAGTTTGGGAACATTTAATTCTTAAAATTGAAAAGCCAGAAAACTTTGTTCCAGGTGTGAGTGATGTGATTATTTTGGAGAAAAACGAAGATTTTGTAAACCGAAAAATGACCATTACTGTAGAAGGAAATGCTACCACTTTAGTAGAAAAAATTACTTTCGTACCATATAAAGTAAGATTTCTGTTGTTAGAACATCCGAAATTTGAAGGTTATGTGGATAATGATATTAAACCAATTTCGGAAAATGAAACGGAAATGACTTTTACCATAAACTGGAAAGACAAAACCACGCAATCTGAATTCGATAATACAGAAATGGTGAAAAACGCCGTATTAAAAACTAAAACTTTTATAGAAAATAACTAATGAGAAAAATCATCGCTTTTGCTGGTTCGTCAAGTAAGACATCCATAAATAAACAATTGGTTACGTATGCTGCCAATCAATTTGAAAATGCTTCCGTAGAAGTTTTAGATTTAAACGATTATGAAATGCCTGTTTTTTCTGTGGATAAACAAAATGAAAATGGTATTCATCAATTGGCAATCGATTTCTATGAGAAATTAGGTAGCGCCGATTTAATTGTTATTTCGTTTGCAGAACATAACGGGAATTATTCAACTGCTTTTAAAAATGTATTGGATTGGACTTCAAGAATAAACGCTAAAACATTTCAGGAAAAAGAAATGTTGTTGTTAGCGACTTCTCCAGGAGCTCGTGGTGGAAGTTCGGTTTTAGATATTGCCACAAAAAGATTTCCGTTTCAAGGCGGAATTGTAAAAGGAAGTTTTTCTTTACCAAGTTTCAACGATAACTTTGATGCCGAAAAAGGAATTACAAATGAAGACTTGAAAAAGCAATTATTAGAAATTATAAAATCTATTTAAGTATAACTATTATAACACAACATTATGAAATTTACAAGAACAGCAAATGCAAATTGGAAAGGTTCCGGAATGGAAGGAAAAGGGCTTATTAGCACACAAAGTACCACATTAAATAAGGCAAATTTATCTTTCAAAACTCGTTTTGAAGAAGGTGTAGGAACCAATCCTGAAGAATTAATCGCAGCAGCACATTCAGGTTGTTTTACCATGCAATTAAGTTTTTTACTTACTGATGCCGGATTTGTACCAGATGATTTAGATACAACCGCGAAAGTTACATTTGAAGACGGAACAATTACTTTAATTCAATTAGAATTAAATGCAAAAGTGCCAAATATTTCAGATGGAGAATTTCAAGCCATTGCTCAAAAAGCAAAAGAAATTTGTCCGATTTCAAAATTATTAAATACAGAAATTACGCTTCAAGCAAATTTAGTATAAAAGAAAAAAGGGAAGTTCTGATTTAGAAACTTCCCTTTTTTTATTTTATTTTTTTAAGCTTATGTTTTCAAATGTAGAAACATCAATAATTTCTTCATTATCTAAATCGAAGGATATTTTTACATTATCTCCAACGGCTGTAATTGGCAATTGATTTGATATTTGTGATGAACCTACAAAAATACTTGGGTAATCTTTTATTGTGAAATAATAGAAACTATTACCGTTTTTCACATCGTTTTGAATTCGAACTACAACCGATTCAACTACTTTTTTAGCCGATTTGCTGTCCACATTTATTTTATTTCCAGAAGAGTTGAAAGCTGTTTTATAAGCCGTTAACGCTTCACGCATTGTGTTCCCAGTTCCAACAATCGTATAATCTGCAATCGAAACCATCGCATACATTTTAACCAATCCACCATTATCTTTTAATGTC
Organism: Bacteroidota bacterium; assembly: GCA_040385445.1. Taxonomy (GTDB): domain Bacteria; phylum Bacteroidota; class Bacteroidia; order Flavobacteriales; family Flavobacteriaceae; genus Flavobacterium. The sequence goes on from JAZKHI010000157.1 coordinate 3,670, forward strand.
ATTACGTAAGTTGGAATGTTGTTAATGTTATACGGAATAGGCAACGAAGCCACAAATCCTTTTTCTTGTACTTTTCCTTGTGCCGAACTTTGTGCCGCAAATTCTGTCGCACCACTTTGTTTGTAGAAAGTTGTTTCTTTTGTTCGAGTGTCAACCAAAACAAATCCAACTGCCGACTCATCTTTTCCAACAGAAGTAATTCCAGTATACCAATATGATTTATTGTCTTTTCCGTACACTAAAGTCAAATCTTCCGTAATTTGAAGTTTGTTTTCGTTAGAGAAATTCCAATATCCTTTTACATACTCACCCCAATCGTTCAATTGATCTTTGATAAATGAAATCGGTTGAATTCTATCCACCCAAGTTGGTGTGTTTTTAATGTCATATTCTGTAATGTCACCCGTTTGCGCATTTAAAACTACAACTCCAGTGGCATTGTTTCCAGAAAAACCAACTTCTTTTTTGTATTTCGTCGCTACCCAAAAAGGCGTTCCTTTTTCGTCAATTTCGAAAATAAAATCAGCTAAACCAACTGTGCTAAATCCATTGAAATATAAATATCTACGCATGTCACTTTGAAAATACGCCTCATCTTGATATTTTAAACGAATTGGTTTTCCATTCACTTCTTGAACTAATTTCACATCACGCTCGTTAGTTGCCGAAACCATTACATAACCTGTTGTTCCTTCTGAATTATTTAACCATTTGAAAAATCCTGAATGTACTAATGGTGCAATCCAATATAATTTTCCGTTTACTTTTTGAATAAAAAATTCACCTAACTCTGCCTGGCTTCCTAGTGCTGGTTGAGATCCTAATATTTTTTCACCTAATAAATGAGCCAAATCTTCATCAACCACTCTAATTTCATTCATCGAAATCGGTGCAATTTGTTTGGTTAATTTGTCACCATCTTTTACTTTTCCAATTAAAGCTCTGTAATCTTGATTTCTAAATATTGGATGTGAAGTAAAAAAAGGCAATACAAACGCATATAAGATTGCTACTCCAATTAATAAAGCTGGAATTTTCCAAAATACAGCTACTGGTTTGTAACTTTTTCCGTCAGAACTAATCGTAAATTTTGAAAAAGAGAAAAACAATAAGGCGGCAATAATGAGTAATAATACCGTTATGCCCGAAAAGCCATAACTTAATACAGGTAATGAAAGATAGAAAAATAATACTGTTATCAGAATAACAAGTACAATTGGTAATAGTTTTTTCATTTAAAAATAGTTTAGTTTTTGTAAATTATTAGTCATTAATTTGATGAGATTGTTACAAAATAAGTACTTTTGTTTTTCAAAAACTTGAAACATTAAACTTGAAACAAAATAATATGAAAGCATACGTTTTTCCTGGACAAGGCGCGCAATTTACCGGAATGGGTAAAGATTTATATGAAAATTCGGCATTAGCTAAAGAAATGTTTGAAAAAGCAAACGAAATTTTAGGTTTCCGTATTACAGATATTATGTTTGAAGGAACTGCTGAAGAATTAAAAGAAACGAAAGTAACACAACCAGCAGTTTTTTTACACTCGGTAATTTTAGCAAAAACATTAGAAAACTTTAAACCGGAAATGGTAGCTGGACATTCATTAGGTGAATTTTCTGCATTAGTAGCAAATGGTGCTTTATCTTTTGAAGATGCTTTATTATTAGTTTCTAAAAGAGCTTTGGCAATGCAAAAAGCATGCGAAATTACGCCTTCAACTATGGCTGCCGTTTTAAATTTAGAAGATAAAATTGTAGAAGACATTTGTGCTTCAATTGATGGAGTAGTAGTAGCTGCAAATTATAACTGTCCTGGACAATTAGTAATTTCTGGTGAATATAAAGCGGTGGAATTAGCATGTGAAAAAATGAAAGAAGCTGGAGCAAAAAGAGCTTTAATTTTACCAGTTGGTGGCGCATTTCACTCGCCAATGATGGAACCAGCTCGTGAAGAGTTAGCAGCAGCTATTGAAGCGACGACTTTTTCTCAACCAACTTGTCCAGTATATCAAAATGTAACGGCAAGTGCGGTCTCGTCTGCAGACGAGATTAAGAAAAACTTAATTATTCAATTAACAGCTCCAGTAAAATGGACACAATCGGTAAATCAAATGATTGCTGATGGTGCAACCAGTTTTACAGAAGTTGGACCAGGAAAAGTATTGGTCGGATTGGTAAATAAAATCAATAAAGAAGTCGAAACGATTTCGGCATAACAATACAATTTTATAAAGAGGTTATCCAAAAAGTAATTATTTTGTCAATCTGAACTTGTTTCAGATTCTTAATAATATTGAAAACTAATTGTTTTGAGATTCTGAAATAAATTCAGAATGACACAGGTTTTCAGACTTTTTAGATAACCTCTTTTTTTTGCTATCTTTGGTAAAAGAATTCCAGATTTATGAACTTAAATTTACGAACCGTAAACGTAACCAGATATATTACGCCACTTCGCGAAGGTGGTTCTTTACCCGCTTTGGCTGAAGCCGATGACGATTTCAAATATGTTTTAAAATTTCGTGGCGCTGGTCACGGAGTGAAAGCTTTAATTGCTGAATTTTTAGGTGGTCAAATTGCAAAATATTTAGGATTGCCGATTCCAGAATTGGTTTTTGCCAATTTAGATGAAGCCTTCGGAAGAACAGAAGGCGATGAAGAAATTCAGGATTTATTAAAATTTAGTCAAGGTTTGAATTTAGGATTGCATTATTTGTCGGGTTCTATTACGTATGATGCAGCGGCGAATGATTGTGAACCTTTATTGGCTTCTAAAATTGTTTGGTTAGATGCTTTTATTACGAATGTAGACAGAACTTTTAAAAACACCAATCTACTAATTTGGAAGAAAGAATTATGGTTAATTGATCATGGCGCATGTTTGTATTTTCATCATTCTTGGACGAATTGGCAAACGAGTGCACTTACTCCATTTGCTTTAATAAAAGATCATGTTTTATTACCAAAAGCTAGTCGATTAGAAGATGCACATCAAGAATTTACCTCTAAATTAAACGATACGATTTTAAGAGAAATTGTCAATCAAATTCCAGAAGATTGGTTGCTTTGGGATGATGGTTCAGTCACTCCAGAAGAAATTAAAGATGTTTATTTTCAATTTTTATCGATACGATTAGTCCATTCAGAATTATTTTTAAAAGAAGCTCAAGATGCACGAAAAACACTTATATGATTATGCTGTAATTCGTGTGGTACCAAAAGTAGAGCGCGAAGAATTTGTCAATGTAGGTTTGATGCTTTTATGCAAGCGTCAGAAATACTTGCGAATTGAATATCAAATTCCGACAGAAAAAATTAGTTCTTTTTGTCCGGAATTTGATATCGAACAATTAAAAATGAATTTAGATTCTTTTGTGAAAATTTGCAATGGAAAATCGGATGGTGGACCAATTGGAACCTTCGAAATTGAAGAACGTTTCAGATGGTTAACAGCTGTAAAAAGTTCGAGTATTCAAACTTCTAGGCCGCATTCTGGATTTAGTTCTGATTTAGATGCGACTTTCGAAAGATTATACGCGGATTTAGTTTTATAAAAAGATGTTGAAAATGGAACAATTATTTAAAAATATACAAGCAGCAAAAGTGATTTCTCCTGAAATTGATTATGCTGAATATGTGCCTTTAAACTTATCGGTAACCAATACAGATTTACAAAATCATACATTAGAAACCGCTCAAGATTACGAAGTTTTTATTCAAAATCAGTTAGATGCGAATGATGGGAAAATCATGTTCGGTGGTTATATAGAAACTCGAAATTTGTATCAAAGAAGTACGGTTTTTAAAAATTCGGATACAGAAGAAAGAAACATTCATATTGGTTTAGATTTATGGATTAACGAGCAAGCTGCAATTTATGCCGCATTAGATGGAAAAATTCATAGTTTTCAAAATAATACAGCTTTAGGCGATTATGGTCCAACCATTATTTTAGAACATGAAATTGATAATTTCAAATTCCATACTTTATACGGACATTTGAGTGAAGCGAGTTTAGTCGGCAAAAAAGTGGGCGATTTCATTCAAAAAGGAACGCAAATTGCTACTTTAGGTTTGCCACCAATTAATGGCGATTATGCACCACATTTACATTTTCAAATTATTATAGATATGGAAGGTAAGTTTGGAGATTATCCGGGAGTTTGTAGTGAAAAAAGACTTCCGTTTTATAAAGAAAATTGCCCTGACCCCAATTGGTTGTTAAAGATTTTATAGTTTGTATATAAAGAAATCTCGTCTTGTAAACAGGACGAGATTTCAAACCAAAAAAATAACTATAACAATTATAATAACTTTAAAAACTATAAGTTATTTTTCCTTTAATGTAAAAAGGAGTTCCTGGTGTAAAGTGAATTTCTTCAACAGGTTGGGATTCATTTTGTAACCTTGATTCGGTTGCAAATTGCGTTTCATTCCATTTGGTATTGAAAATGTTTTCAATCACAATACCATAATTTATTTTTTTGTATTGGTAATTTATATTAAAATCGGAAACAAAATAACCTTTAGCAACAATTGAATTATCTTCATTTGCTGGTCGCGATTTTAAATATCTATAATTTAAACTTGACGAAAATCCTTTGTAATTTGTAACACTAATTCCACCCGTTGAGGTCAAATCTGGCGCTAATGGAATATAATTTTGTCCTTCTGGTTCGTCAGTACTTCTCGCATAAGTATAATTAATATCAGAATTTACAGTTACGAATTTTGACAATTGGTATCTAAATCCAAAATCAATTCCCATTCTTCTTGTTTTTCCGCTTGGTTCTACAATTCCGGCATCGCCAACATACACAAATTCTTGTTCCAATTGTAAAAACCACAAAGCACTATTGATAATTAAATTGTTCATCGGTTTAAAAATAGTTCCTAAATCGGCTCCAGCTGAAGTCGGAACAGTTTTCTTATCTGTTTGCGAAACTACAACTCGTGTGTCATTAGAGTGAAAGCCTAAACCAGACTTTAAAAAATATTGTACCTTATTGTTGGGGGCAAAAAGGAAGTTCAGTTTAGGCGAAATTTTCACTTCTTCTTCATTATCAATTTGAAATATTGGGGTTAATTTATCTTGGTACGAAAACTGAAAATAATCCATTCGAATGGCTGGATTTATGATGAAATTACCCAATTCCATATTGTAATTGATGTAACTAAAATAATTTTTCTGATTGATGTTTCCCAATTTCAATCGGTTAATTATTGTTGTTCTGTTTTTGGTATTTGATAATTCAGTGTCTTTTGTTTCATCGGTTCTTAATCCAAATCCAACTTGATAATTGTTATTTGAATTCTCCATTTTTTTATTGAATTCTCCATTGAAACCATAAATAGTTCGGTTTTCTTTTTGCTTAATTTGATCGCCATCAACCGGATTTTCTAAAAAGAAAGTAAAGTTGGAATACAACTCAAATTGATAGTTGTTGTAAAATGTATTTCCTTTAAAAAACAAACTTTCAGAAATCGGTTTGTAATATTCGAAATTCAAATTACTTCTTGATGTTTTTCCACCTTCAGTATTGTCAACAGCTCCAAATCTAGAAATTATTCCAGCATCTACTAAGCGTTGCGGAATTTGTCCAGAAGCCGTCCATTCACTTGAAAATTGTGATGCTGCTATAGAAAACTTACTTTTGTCTTCAAAAATATTGGTAAATTTTCCAAATAAATTCAATCTTCTGAAATTCTGACTCGATTCAAATGGTCCGTCAAAAGTGATGTATTCGCTAGCAATGAAAGCGTTTTGTTTGTTGTTTTTTGGTAATAAGTTGAACATTCCAAGTGTTCTAATCGTATTAAACTTACCAACTTCTAAACTGATAGAATTATTCTCAATTTTTTCTTTGGTTTTAAATGCGACATAACCTGCTGTGGCAAAATCACCTTTGTTCGCGTAATAACTTCCTTTACCAAAATCAATTTTATCTAGCGTTTCTGGAATCACAAAATGCAAATCGGCATAACCTTGTCCGTGTGCATGAGATACCATATTTACAGGCATTCCGTCCACGGAAAGCGCAATATCTGTTCCGTGATCAATATCGAAACCACGTAAAAATATTTGTTCAGCTTTTCCGCCACCAGCGTGTTGTCCGATGAATAATCCTGGTACTTTTCTTAGTATTTCTTGAGAAGAATTTACAGGTGAATTTTGTAAATCGAGCTTCATAATTTGAGAAATAGCGTTGTTGTTTTTCGAAATCACAATCTCTTCAATATTATAAGAAGAATTTAGTAAAGCAATTGTTTTCTCTGAACCATCTACGAGTTGTGTTTTCTTTTTAAAACCCAATGCAGTAATCGTTAATACGTCATTTTCAAAAGTTTTATCAATGATAAACTGCCCGTTTTCATTAGTATGTGCGTGCGATTTTGTGGTTTCGTTATATACGTAAGCATTTTCAATGGTGTTGCCTAAAGTATCCGTAACCACGCCTTCTTTCTGTTGGGAAAAAACGAACGTACTAAGTAATAATAAAACTATTTGAAGTGATTTTTGCATTATAATTTTTCGATTTTTTCTTTCATATTTGGACCTAACTCATAAATACTCGACAATAAATCTTCCTTTATAGGTTTGATTTTATCGTTCATTTTGTTGGCTTTGTAAATTTCAGCCAAATGGTAATTTATTTCTGGTTCAAATGATTTGTTGACAATATGTTCTTCACAAATTGCTAATGCTTTTTTGGTGTTTCCTAAGTTGAAATTTGCCCAAGCTAATAAATCATACGATTCTGGAGTTGGTCGGTTTTTTATTTCTTGAAAGGCAATTTCTAAGGCTTTCACAGCATCTTTTTTATTGTCGGCAAATAAAACAGCATTGTATTTATTATACATTACACCATAATTTCTTGCTTTTAATAAGGCAAAATACTCTTGAATATATTTTTCTTTTTCTATTTCGTTTTTATTGAATTCGGCCATTTCTGCTTTAAATAATTTGAAGTCTGGCGAATTGTGTTTTTTTGCAATTATCTCAATAATTCGATTCGCTTCTTTGGTGTTTTTTTCGTGTGAAAAAGCAATCCAAGCAATTCCTTTTAAAGCATAATAATTGTTCTCATCTTCTTTTAAAGTTTTTAAATAGAAATCATAACTGTCAGAAATTCTTCCAGCATGACCATACATATCTCCTAAATTAGAATATGACCAAATTTTTAAATTTTTGTTTTCGTTTAATTCTGCTTTGCTTGTTGCTTTTTCCATTAAGGTAATCGCCGTTGGTAAATCTCCAATGTGATCGTTCCATTTTGCCATTCGAATTAAATAATCGAAATCTTCAGAATTATAAAATTTAGATAAGTTTTTTTTCGCTTCAGCATAATTTCCCAATTCCATATTCACATCAAAAAGTAATTTTTGAGTTTCTTTGAAACCTTCACCAATTTTCAACGCTTTGTTCGCTAAAACAAAAGCTTCTCTAAAGCGATGTTGTGTAATGTAGTTTTTCGCTAAGGCGCGAATAGGTCCAACTTCTGAATAGTTTAATTCGGAATTTGCTTTTAAGAGTAATGCTTCCGCTTTGTATAAATGATTGACTTCAAAAGTGGCATCAAATAATGTAGTGTAATAACCCGCTAATTGACTTAAATAACTAGTTTGATTTGGTGCAGCATCGTATTTTTTTTGCCAAAAATCAATTTCTGTTTTGGCAAGTTGTATGTTTTTGTCTTCAGAAATATTTAAATAGGTGTTGTAATCTGAAGTGTTTATGATTTTCTCATTTTGGTTTTTACAACTAGATATACTAATGGTAAAAAGTATAATTTTTAATAGATTAGATATTTTCATTGTGTAGTTTTTTAGTTTAGTTTTTTGAAAAAAATAGCGTGTACAATTTCACTTGTACACGCTATGAAGTATTTTACCAAGCAGCTGCTAAGTATGGGAATGCTGTTAAAAATGTTTTATCATTTGCGTTAACGTGATCTGAAGTTAAATTCGTATTTGATGTTCCAGCTGGTCCACCAAAAATTAATAATAATTCTACATCAATAACGTCATCAGCTAAAGCTCTACCTGTTAAAACATTAGTTCCATCAAAAAATGTTGTTGTTCCAGTTTTTGAAACACCTAATACGTCAGTTGCTAATAAAGTAGTTAATTGAGTTGCAGTTTGTCCTAATGCATTTGTAGTATAACCTGGGTTTAAAGCTAATAATCTAGATTGAAAAACAGATTGGTAATTTGCTCCCATTGCAGATGGAGTGGTTGTGTTGAAAGCATCTTTTGGTGCACCTGAAGCAATGAATACGGTATTAATTGCAGGACGAGCCATTTGATCTTTTTGTACGTAAGTTCCTGAGAAATCAGTTTGTTCTTCAGCAACTACTGTGTCATCATTATTACAACTTACGAATGTAGTAGCTGCAAGAATTGATAAAGTCAGAAATTTTATAGCATTTATTTTCATGTTATTTCGTTTTAAGATTAATTATTGTTTTTGTTTTGTTTCAGCCCAAACGTTGATTGAAGAGCTTGATCCTAACATTGATTTTGGAACTTCGATAACAGTAGATAATACATTAGTTCCTGCGAAAGTGTCAGTTCCTGGATTATTAAATCCTGATGCCGTTCCACCTAAAATAGCTTGATATTGACCTAAGTCAAAAAAGAAAGGATCGTCTCTTGGTCCAGCGAAAAATTTCATTCCACCAGAAGTAGAAGTAATAGCTGCACTTCCATATGCAGAAATTTCTACAGAACCTGCCGCGTTTGAAGTTTTAATTGTACTACTTGTTCCTGGTGTTCCTGGAGCAACTGGTCCGAAGAAGTACATTTTGCTTCCTCTTTTAATCGCTTGAATTACCAAGTCTTCTACATTATCACCATTGTTGTCAATGTTAATTTCTGTAAGCACATTTTCTTTAAATGTTGCTGCTCCTGTTGTTCCTGGAGTAAGTAACCCCGCTGAGTTCACAACAAATACTAAATTGTTTGTGTCTGCACCCTGAAAAGCATATACATCTGTAATGTCATTTCCTGTGTTTGAAACACCTGGCGAATCAATGTGATCTGCCGCTACTAATAATAAACCTGTAATCGCTACTAACGAAAGGCTTATGTACAATTTTGATTTTTTCATTTTGTTTATGTTTTTATGATTATACTAACACTTACGGAAAAAGTTTGTTCTTGGTTTTAAAAAGTGCGAATTTTTTTATGAAGTAAAGTTTTTAAAGTGTTTTGAGACTTTTTGAAATAAAAAAATCTCAACTATTTTCATAATTGAGATTTTCTTTGAAGTAGAATTTTATTTATTCTTATCCTTTAATTTCATATTTTCTTTCCACTTGATTTTCTGTATTTAATTTGTTTGGTCCAATTGGAAAACGAACATCCACATGTTTAGATTCAATTTTTCCGTTTTTATCTAACACATCTGCTCTATTGGCTACTAAATTCCATGAAAAGGGAACATTAGATTTTCCATTATTTAATTCCTTTACTTTAAAGCCATTTTTTGTTTTTTCGGTTACAAACACACCATTGCAATCTCCTTCTAGTTGAATAAAAACTTTCATCGGATGTTTCTCATCAATATAAATGTGCTTACTTAATAATTTCTCAATAGATATATAAGCTTCGCCATTTACTAATTTCCCAGTTCCAAAATCTTCAAATAATATTTCTGGCGTTTCTGTTGCGTGTAAAATTCGGTTATTTCCTTCGTCATCTTTTACCATAGTTGATACTGAACCACCACCTAAAACTTTATAAGAAGTTCCATTGTTTCTTGCTCCAACAAAAACGAAATCCGTTGTAGATGTATTCGCATCAAAATAACCACCATATGTAACATCTCTAGCTGCTGCAGATCCGCTACCGAAATAATTTACATCTTTACCAGCGATTCTGGCAAAAGGACCATTACTTGTTGATAAATTATCGTCTTGATCATATTCAAAATAACCTGTATTATAATCAACGCCAGCTCCTTTACCAACTCCTCTTGCAAAAATTCCAGTTGTTCCTTGTCCGGAAGTTCCAATTGATTCTCCTGGTAACTCTGTAAATGTTGTTCTTCCAGCCACACCAAGAACACCCATAACTGTAGAAGTTGCATTTGCAGCTAAATTGGCACTAATTCCAATAACTCCTCTTCCGCCATTGGCATCCAAATTTCCACCATCAATAACAAACATGGTGTTTGTTGCATTTAATGCACGAATGGTTCTTGCCGAATTAGAACTATTTACAAATAATCCAATTTGAGCAGCTCCAGCATTAATTGTAGTTAGTGTATTTGCTTGTGCAGTTCCAGTTCCTACAATTACTTGACCATCATTTTCAACTGTCATTCTTAATGTATTGTTGGTTTTTATTTGGAAATTCTGATTATCAGAAGTTCCTAAATATTGTGTTCCTGGGGAAGTTCCCGCGTTTCCAGTTAAACTCCAGTTTTGTCCCGCGGTAGATTTTAGAGCAATCCATTCTGTTCCTGACCAATAATAAAAACCTGGTGTTACAGCAGCTATACCAATACCAGCAGTTGCCGTGTTGTAAATCAATATCCCAGTTGCAATTGGTGTTGGTCCAACTGGCGCGGCTAGTAATGTTGTAGTTAATGCTACTCTCGGTATCAATAAACCTCTGTTGTTACTTTCAATTTGTAATTCTACGCCATTTTCTATTACTGTTGTGCCAATTCCAACTTGGGCAGTTATAAAATTAATGAATAATATGCCAGTGATAAATAATAATTTTTTCATTTCTGTTTTTCGTTTTACGGGGTTTAATGCATTCATCTACGATAAAAAAACAGTGTTGGTTTTAAAAACACTTGCTTTCTGTGTTGAACAATTGTTAAACATTTTACACAAATTAGTTAATATTAGAAACATGGTTTTATTTAGGATATTTTTATTTAGATTTGTAAGAACGATAAAATATAATCTATGAGTCAAGAAGAAGTTTTAAGTCTTATTGAAAAGAAAGACGGCAAAGCCTATACCTATTTATATAATATGTATTCAAAAAGTTTGTTTGCGGTTATTTCTAATTTAATAAAAAACAGAGAAGAAGCCGAAGATGTTTTACAAGATGTATTTGTGAAAATTTGGAAAAACATCGATACATATAATACTGATAAAGGACGATTGTATACTTGGATGCTAAATATCACTAGAAACACAACCATAGATAAAATGCGGTCTAAAGGATATAATAAGTCATTAAAAAACCAAGACATAGATAATTTCGTAGGTATAATAGATAACGAGAATAAGTTTATTAATAAGATAGATATTATTGGAGTTAGCGAGTTTATCAAAAAATTAAAACCCAAATGTATTCAAATCATAGATTTGTTATTTTTTAAAGGATACACACAGGCCGAAACATCTGAAGAATTAGAGATGCCTTTAGGAACGGTGAAAACTTTAAATAGAACTTGTATTAACGATTTAAGAACTTACCTACAAGTATAGATATGAAAAATAAAGAATTAATAGAATCTGGTAATTTAGAGTTGTATGTTTTCGGATTATTGTCTGAAAATGAAACAGCTGAGATTGCCAATATAGCTTCTGAAGATGTCGATGTTAAAAATGAAATAGTTTCTATTGAGAAATCTGTAATTGCTTTATCGTCTAGTTTTGCACCTACTTTATCTGCTGAAAATTATAGTAGAATCAAGCAAAAATTAGATTTAGATACTGATGTCATTCAATTGAAACCAAAATCTAATTTAAGTCAATATATTGGTTGGACGGCTGCTGCTGTTTTCCTAATAGGTTGCGGGTTTTTATACAATTTACAACAAAATAATTCAGGTAAAATTGACGATTTGTTGAACAATCAGAAAACATTAGAACAAACGGTTTCAACTAAAGAAAAACTAAACAATCAAATTAATACTTCTTATGCGGTATTAAAAGATGAAAACAATATTGTGGTGAAATTAGCGGGTCAAGCGATTTCGCCAACTTCATCTGCAAAAGTGTATTGGAATAATAAAACAAATAAAGTTTTTATTGATGCATCAAGCTTACCAACGCCGCCAGACGGAATGGTTTACCAAGTTTGGTCATTAAAATTAGCTCCTGTATTAACGCCAACAAGTATTGGTTTAATTGATAATGCAGAAGATAAAATGAAGTATTTAATTGAAGTTGATGGAACTGTTGGAGCTGAAGGTTTCGGTATAACTTTAGAACCAGCTGGGGGTAGTAAAACTCCTACGATGGAACAATTATATACTTTAGGAAAAGTTTAAATTCTTTGGCACGTAATTTGAATAGTGATTTATAGGTTCAAAAATTAATTAACTTATTTAAATCACAACCAAAATGAAAAAAGCAATTTTAGGTTTAGCATTCGTTGCTGCAGTCTTAGTTTCTTGCGATGGCAAAAAGAAAGACGAATTAGAAAACAAAGTAGACTCTTTGGAAGTTAAAACAGAAGAAGTGATTGACACTGCTGCTGCAAAATTAGACAAAGCAGTTGATTCTACTCAAGCAAAAGCTGGAGAAGCTCTAGAGAAAGGTGCTGAGAAATTAGATGAAGCTGCACAGAAATTAAAAGAAGCTTCTAAAAAGTAATTCTTTGATTAGGAAATCCCGATGAAAATCGGGATTTTTTTGTTTGTATGAGTTTTGATTATTTCTTTTTGTAATTAATTACAAAGACACCAATAATAATTAAAATTACGGCAACAATAAAATCTTTGGTCACCACTTCGTTGTTTAAATACCAACCTAAGAAAACCGCAATTACAGTATTGACATAGGTTAAGATAGAAACCTGAATAGGCGTAACTCTTTGCAATGCATATTGGTAACAAAACATCGCGATTACAGATCCAAAAACGGCTAAATAAACAACTGCTCCAATACTTTTTGCCGACCAATTTTCAATTTCTGAACTCGGATGAAGAATTACAGCCAAAATAATTTGTATTAATGAAGCTAAGAAAAATTGATAAAATAAATTTAGCGTTAAATTACTAGGTTGATTGCTTAGTTTTTTAGAATAAATTGTTCCTAAACCCCAACTGATTATAGCAATACTTAAAAATAAAACCCCTGTTTTGTAATTTGGATTTAAGATGTCGCCTAAGCCATCTTTAAAAATAAATAACACACCAGAAAAACCTAATAAAACTCCTAAAAATCCTTTCCAAGTTGGTTTTTGAAGTTGGAATCCAATACTTAATAAAAAGATAATTACCGGATTTATCGCACTAATAATTGATGTTAAGCCAGAAGGTAAAGTTTGTTCCGCAATTGTGGTAAATCCGTTAGCGAAAACAAGCATCAAAACAGATAAGATTAATTGCTGACGTAAAGACGGCCAACCAATCCACTTGAATTCTTTTTGGAAAAGTAAGATGATGAATATAATTGCAGCGGCAATAAAATTTCTAATTGTAGTGGAATACCATGGTGGAATGGTTTCTACAGCTACAGAAATACCTAAAAACGTGGTTCCCCAAACTAAGCCCACAATGATCATGGAGAGGATTAGCTTGACATCTATATTTTTAGGCATTTATTTTGTTTTTGGATATTAACTTCTAATTTTTTGTTCCCATTTCCAAGCGCTAGCTAAACTTTCATCTAAACTCAGTTTCGCTTTCCAGCCTAAAATAGTATTGGCTTTGTCAGTATTTGCATAGGCTTCTGTAATGTCGCCATCTCTTCTCCCAACAATTTTATAATTTAATTTTTGACCAGAAACTTTCTCAAAAGACTGAATCACTTCTAAAACCGAACTTCCAGTTCCAGTTCCTAAATTAAAAGTTTCTACCTTATCTGTGTTTTTTTCATTCAATAAACGAAGCATCGCTATAACATGTGCTTTGGCTAAATCGACAACATGAATATAATCACGAATCGCCGTTCCATCGGTAGTTGGATAATCATTTCCATAAACCGAAAGCTCTTTTCGTATACCAAATGCAGTTTGTGTAATAAATGGCACTAAATTTTGTGGAACACCTAAAGGTAATTCTCCTATTTCTGCTGATTCATGTGCGCCAATTGGATTGAAATATCGTAAAAGTATAGCGTTAAGCTTACTTACTTTCGTTACATCAGCAATAATTTCTTCCCCAATTTGTTTTGTATTTCCGTATGGAGAAGCGGCTGGTTGCACTGATGCGTTTTCGGTAATCGGCATCGTTTCGGCTTGACCGTAAACTGTACAAGAAGAGCTAAAAATGAAATTAGCATGATCTAATTGAATCATTTCTTGCAACACATAAACCAAGGCATTAATGTTGTTTTCGTAATATAATAACGGATTTTCAACACTTTCGCCAACCGCTTTACTTGCTGCAAAATGAATGACTCCAGAAATACCGGAATGTTTTTTAAAGAAATTTTGAACAGCAGTTTTTTCTCTTAAATCAATGTTCTCGAAAATTGGTTTTTTACCCGTAATGCGCTCAATTCCATCTAAAACTTCAATTGAAGAATTGGATAAATTGTCAATCGCAATTACTTCAAAACCTTCGTTTTGTAATTCAACTACGGTATGTGAACCAATAAAACCTAAACCTCCTGTTACTACTATTTTCATATTTTGTTTTTTTAAGACGCGATGAATCGCATCTCTACAGATTGATTTTTAATTTAAAAATTCTAAAACTGTATCTGTAATAAATTTAATTTGTTCGTCGTCTAATTCCGTGTGCATTGGTAAGGCTAAAACTTCTTTACATAACTGGTTGGTTACTGGGAAATCTTCTTCTTTGTAACGTGTATCTGCGTAAGCTTTCTGACTGTGTAATGGAATTGGGTAATAAATCGCACAAGGAATTCCTTTTTCTTGTAAATGTGCTAATAAAGCATCGCGTTTTCCATTCGTAATTCTAATTACATATTGATGAAATACATGACAATCGCAACTTTCACAAATAGTTGGCGCTACAATGTTTGGATTCACACCTAAAGCTAAAGTATATTTTCTAGCCGCATCTTGACGAGCCTTATTGTAAGTATCTAAACGAGGTAGTTTTGCTTTCAAAACACCAGCCTGAATACTGTCTAAACGTGAATTCACACCTACCACATCATGATGATATCTTTCGTACATTCCGTGATTTACAATTCCTCTAATAATATGTGCTAAATTATCATCGTTGGTAAAAATAGCTCCACCATCACCATAACAACCTAAATTTTTTGAAGGGAAAAATGACGTTGCCGCCACATGACCAATAGTTCCAACTTTCTTTTTCACACCGTCTTTATTGGTGTAATCGGCTCCAATAGCTTGTGCGTTATCTTCAATTACATATAAATTATGTTCGTTAGCAATTTCCATAATCGCATCCATATTCGCAGCACGACCAAATAAATGTACTGGAACGATAGCTTTTGTTTTTGGAGTAATCGCTTTTCTAATTCCGTCTAATGAAATGTTCATGTTATTCATGTCTACATCTACTAAAACCGGAGTCAATTGTAATAAAGCAATAACTTCAACTGTAGCAGCAAAAGTAAAATCGGCAGTAATAACTTCATCGCCAGGCTGTAAATCTAATCCCATCATCGCAATTTGAAGCGCATCCGTTCCGTTTGCACAAGGAATTACGTGTTTTGCACCTAAGTATTTTTCTAAATCAGCTTGAAACTGATGTACTAAAGGTCCATTTATATAAGTATTGTTTTCTAAAACGTCTTGAATTGAAGCGTTAACTTCGTCTTTTATTTTTTCGTATTGACTTTTTAAGTCAACCATTTGTAGTTTTTTCATAATCCTAATATAATTAAGTGTAGCAAAAGTAAGAAATTCTACTTACATTTTTTGAGTTACATAAAAGAAACGTAATTTAGCCACATAAATTATTTATATGCTATTTATTTATAACCTTATTGTGCTTTCTGCGGCTCAAATTTTAAAACTTTTGGCTCTTTTTAGTCCGAAAATGAA
The DNA here is from genome assembly GCA_040385445.1 of Bacteroidota bacterium. GTDB lineage: Bacteria > Bacteroidota > Bacteroidia > Flavobacteriales > Flavobacteriaceae > Flavobacterium. The sequence continues at coordinate 19,578 of JAZKHI010000157.1, forward strand.
ATTATTTGTAGAAGGTAGAAAGTCAGTTTTTCAAACATTAAAAGATAAAATTCATTCGGAAGATAAAGTCTTTTGGTTTCACGCCGCATCTTTAGGGGAATACGAACAAGGTTTACCAGTAATTGAAAAAATAAAAGAACAATTTCCTCATCATAAAATTGTTATTACCTTTTTTTCTCCTTCAGGTTATGAAGTTAGAAAAAACAATGCTATTGCTGATGTCACGGTGTATTTGCCTTTAGACACGAGAGCGAATGCGAAACAATTTTTAGATTTGGTTCATCCAGAAAAAGTATTTTTTATTAAGTACGAATTCTGGCCAAATTATCTAAACGAGTTAAAACAAAGAAGTATTCCTACTTATTTAATTTCTGGAATTTTCCGCGAAAAGCAAGTCTTTTTTAAATGGTATGGCAGTTTTTATAGAAAGGCTTTGCAAACTTTCGATTACTTTTTTGTACAGAATGAAAAATCGAAAAACTTATTACAATCAATTGGTTTTACTAATGTCAGAGTTTCCGGTGATACGCGTTTTGATAGAGTAGTGGCGATTTTAGAAAAAGATAATTCCTTAGATTTTATGGATTCCTTCACTTTGTTCGGAAAGACAAAAATGAAGACAATTGTGATTGGAAGCAGTTGGCCAAAAGACGAAGAATTATTAGTGAATTTTATCAATCAAGCATCAGATAATGTCAAATTTATCATTGCGCCACACAATATTAAATCAGAGCAAATTCAGAATTTGCAACAAGCAATCACAAAAAAAACGATTTTATTTTCAGACGTTGAGACGCGATTAATCGCGTCTTTACAGGATTACAACGTTTTTATTGTTGATACTGTTGGAATTCTAACCAAAATATATTCTTATGCTGATATTGCTTATGTTGGCGGTGGTTTCGGAAATCCAGGTGTACATAATATTTTAGAACCAGCTACGTTCGGAATTCCAATTGTAATTGGTTCAAATTATTCTCATTTTGCTGAAGCTACCGCTTTGGTTGCTTTGGAAGGTTGTATTTCGATAAAAAATCAAACAGAATTAAATGAAGCGTTTAATTTATTGCTTCAAAATGAAGACGAACGTTATGAAAAAGGACACATTTGTAGCAC
>JAZKHI010000158.1:0-17704 GCA_040385445.1 Bacteroidota bacterium
ATCTAAAGCGCCAACAACTAATCCACCAAGTTCTAAAGATGTGGATTTTGATTCGTTAGAGTAATTTTATAAAAAATAACACTGAAATTTCGTTAATGGCATTAAAAGATAAACTACCAGTAAGTTATTTGTTATTCACAAATAAAGGTAGAATTGACAGACTAACATATTGGACTGCATCAATTTTTATTTGGACTTCGTTTTACATTTTATTTTATCTTTTATCTAAAGTTTCATATGCTGCTACATGGATAATTTATCCATTGCTATTTTGGGCGTTATTTTCAACAGCAACGAAACGACTTCACGATATTAATAAATCACGATATTGGTTTTGGATAATTCTAATTCCTGTTTTTGGACCTTTAGTTTTAATTTATTTATTAGGATTTAAAAAAGGCACTATAAATCATAATCGTTTTGGTAAAGCGCCAGGTTTAGCACCAGATTATCATAAAAATGGGGAAGCTGAAAAAATTGAACATCTAAAAAGCGAGGAAAGAATTGTAAACGATGTTACTCAATTAAATCCAATAATAATTTCTAAAGTTGAAACGCCAACTACAATCGTTGAACTTCAAAACTGTATTAAAAATTCTGAAAAACCAATTTCTATTGGTGGCGGTAGATTTAGTATGGGCGGACAAACCGCAAGTGCTGGAAGTATTCATATAGATATGCGAAAGTTAAATAAGGTTGTGGAATTTTCAGCTGAAAATAAAACAATACTTGTAGAGGCAGGAATACGTTGGTGCGACATTCAACAATTTGTAGACGAACATAACTTGAGTGTGAAAATCATGCAAACGTATGCCAATTTTACTGTTGGAGGTTCGTTAAGTGTAAATTGCCACGGAAGATATATTGGTTTAGGAGCTGTTATTTTATCTGTAAAATCTTTAGAAGTGATTTTAGCAAATGGCGATTTAATACATTGTTCTCCTTCTGAAAATTCTGAGATATTCTTCGCTAGTATTGGTTGTTACAACGCTATTGGTGTAATTGCTAAAGTAGAATTTGAATTGGTTGATAATGTTCCGGTTAAAAGGGTTTTCAAAACGATGAAGACCAATAAATACAAAACATTCTTCTTTGAAAATATTAGAGAAAATAAAGATGTTGTTTTTCATAATGCAGATTTATATCCGCCAAATTATAGCAATTCGAGAGCTGTAAGTTGGGTAAAAACCAATGAAAAGCCAACTGTAAAAACACGATTAATGCCACTTTCTGAAGCTTATCCAATTGAAAGGTATTTTATAAGCGCATTTAGTAAAAGTAATTTCGGGAAATGGCGAAGAGAAAATATTATTGATCCATTATTATATCTTAGTAAAAAAGTACATTGGCGAAATTATGAAGCTGGTTATGACGTTGCCGAATTAGAACCTGAAAGCAGAAAAAACAGCACGTATGTGTTACAAGAATATTTTATTCCTGTAGATAAGTTTGACGATTTTACCCTTTTAATGTCGGAAATATTTCAAAGACATCATGTAAATGTTCTGAATGTTTCTGTTCGACATGCACAAAAGGATATTGGTTCGTTGTTAGCTTGGGCAAAAGAAGAAGTTTTTGCTTTTGTAGTTTGGTACAAACAAGGTACAACTGAAGTTGAAAAAAATAAAGTTGGTGTTTGGACAAGAGAATTAATTGATGCTTCAATTTTATTAAATGGTTCGTATTATTTGCCTTATCAAGCACATGCAACTCGTGAACAATTTCACAAAGCTTATCCAAACGCAACAAAATTATTTGAATTAAAAACAAAGCTAGACCCAAATTTTAAATTTAGAAATGTAATTTGGGATACTTATTATACTAAAAATTAATATGAGCAATACATCAGAATTTAAAACAGTTTTTTCAGACAAAGTTTGGAGTGATAAATTTTATCATTTCCTTCAAGTAATTTTTCATCTTTATCCAGAAGATAAATTTCATCATTTAATTGACGAAACAACAAAAGCGGGTGGAACTGATGAAGAAATTTACAAAAAAATCCAATCTAATTTACCGAAAATAAAGCCTTTTTTATCTGAGCTTACCTTGGCTTTACCAGCTTTAAAAAAGCAAAAGAAAGAAATGAGTAATCAAGTATTACAATTACTTGGCGACAAAAAAAATATAAATGGATACTTAGAAATTGGCTCTACTGGTAGATATATTAGCGAATTAAGAAAACATATTTCACTTTCAGGACAAGTTTATATTACGAATGATATTGTACCAGATTTTTCCATTGCTGAGATTATGGAAAGAGGACAAATTTCTAAAATCGGAAAATTCTTTCCATTAAATAACTATCAACCGATTGATAATATTGAAGCAGAAAGCATTGATTTAATTACTTGTCACATAGGATTACACCATTGTCCGCTTGAAGCATTAGATGGTTACATGAAGTCACTTAATAAAATTCTACGAAAAGGTGGGAAATTTATTATCAGAGATCACGATGTGAAAACTCCAGAAATGGCAACTTTCGTATCTTTGGTTCATTCCGTTTTTAATTTGGGATTAAATGTAAGTTGGGAAACAGATAATTTAGAATTCAAATCTTTTAAATCAGTTGATGAATGGAGTAAAATTATATCAAGTTATGGTTTTGAAGATAGCGGTGCAAGAATTTTACAAGACAAAGACCCATCAGATAATACTTTAATTTCATTCACTAAATTATAAAAAATGAAACGATTACGGATTTTAACGTTATGCACAATAGTTATTTCTTCTTTGATTTACTTTAATCAAGAAAGAAACCCAACTACGATTGCTAACGGTGAAGGTTTAGTAATTAAAAAAGAATGGCTTGCAATCAACAAAAATCCAATTACACCAAAAAATGATGTAAGGCCAGCCGACCAAACATTTTTAACTTTTCCCGAATGGTTTTTAGTTTTTAGTCCAGAAGAACAAGCTAATTCTTTTAAAAAACAAACTTCAACAAGTTTCCCATTTATGAGTCACACCAGACAAATTTGGGAGAGTTATCATATCATAAACAATCAAATCAAAGATAATTTCCCTACAAATAAAGGATATCATTTTATGATTTGGGTTATTGGTTCAAGTGCTACTGTTGAATATTCTATAAAAGCATGGTATGAAACTATTTTTGGAAGAATTACGGATACAAATACGCCACTAACTGACGAAGATAAATTTAATACAAAATTCACGGAAGATTACGTAGTTTTCATAAAAGACAAACCGTGGTATGAGTTTGATTTCAAAAGCAGATTAAAATCTTTATGGTTAGAAACTTCTTTTTTTGATGATCATTTTTTTCGAAAAGCAGAAAGAAAATACATTTTGACATCTGAATTATTAGTGAAATGGGGCTACGGAAAACTTATCGGACTTGGAACAGAACAAGTTTATGATGAAGCATTACCAACAACTTCTGTGGTTCTTCAAGATAATAGTATTGTTAATTTGCCTCGTTATGATAAATTCAATAAAGCAATTACAAATTTGTCTAAAGAAGGAAAATCATTTAAAGAAATTGCGGGAAACAATTCAGCTATTTTATTGACAGTTTTAGTACCAGCAAACAAACAATTGAACTTAGAGAATTCTCAAACGATATTTACACAGCCAATTTCATCTGACTTAACAATGAAACGAATTGCATTAGCCATTCCAGTTGAAAAATTAAATAAACTTTTGATACAATTAGATAGTGAAAATTTAGAAATAGAACACGTATTTGATTACTAATCGATAATAAGTTCTAATTAAAATAAAAAAAGTACTTTTACGTTTCTAAAATATAAACAGACTACACGATATAACAATATATGAAAAGTTCCATTTTTTTTACAATACTATCACTTTCACTACTTTCTTGTGGCGATGAAAAAATTCCTAAACCTTCTGGACAATTGAGTTTAGAATATCCACCAGCAAAATACAGTAAGTTTTCAAATTCTTGTGGTTTTGATTTTGATAAAAATGAGTTGGCAGAAGTAAAAGCAACTTCAGGTTGTGGATTGGAAATTCATTATCCAAAAATGAAAGCTACGGTTTATTTAACGTATAAGCCAATCAAAAATAATCTGGAAGCACTTTTAACTGACGCGCAAAAACTAACGTATGAGCACGCGATTAAAGCCAATGACATTGCAGAACAACCTTATGTCAATTTAGACAGAAAAGTATACGGAATGTTTTATCAAGTTGGAGGAAATGCAGCAACAAACGCACAGTTTTATGTAACTGATAGTACTAGAAATTTCGTAACAGCTAGTATGTATTTTTATTCGAAACCAAATTTCGATTCCATTCTTCCGGCTGCCGATTATATTAAAAACGACATGAAGCAAATTATTGAATCTATTAAATGGAAATAGATTTCATTCTGTTATAAATTAAAAATAGCTTAACCAGAAACAACATTGTTTTAGTTAAGCTATTTTTTTTTATGTGTTATTTTACGAATTCAGATAATTTCAATGTTTTACCACACATTTCTGAAGTTATTTTGAAAATCACATCTCCTTTTTTACCTTCATTTGCCCAACGAACTTCTTTACCAACATTACAACCAATACTAGTTTTTGAACCTTTGTTTAAAGAAACAAATCCAGTTCCAGTATAAATGCTGATTTTGTCTTTTGAATCGTTGATGAATGAAATGCTAGATTCCACTCTCTTTTCACTAATAAATTTATTGTTTTGTTTGATGCTGGCTACATTCAATCCAATAACTGAAATGAAAATGCAAAAGAGAAGTGCTTTCATAATTTTAGTTTTTAATGATTTTTTGATTTCCAATTTGTCCTGATTCTGTTTCTAAAATTAAAAAATAAACTCCAGACGGGTAGTTGTGAGTTGACAAATGCTTGTTTTGAGTTTCTAAAAGCAGCTTTCCATCATATGAAAACAATTTTACTGATTCTAAATTTTCTATACAATCGATGAAAATTTCATTTGACGTTGGATTAGGATAAACCTTAAATTCTTTAAAAGCGCTAAATGTATTTGAGTTTAAAGCTGCGTCAAATTCATATGCACCTAAATCTATAGTAGTGTTTACAATTCTATTGTTTCCTGCTAAATCCAAGTTAGTGTTAACGGGTAAATGAGAATTATTTCCCGCATCAATTGCTGGTGAACCTGTTGATAATTTATATTCAGAAGTTAAATTCGGATTTGTATTGATGCCGCTATTTTGTCCACCTTGAGAAATGGTGTTCAGAAGTGAAGCAGTTCCAACTCCAATATTATTAAATGGTGTAGCACTTCCATTATTGTAAATAATACAATTTTTAAAAGAAGCATTACTTCCATTATCTGTTCTAATTGTATTTCCACTTAAACCTGTATTGTTTGAAAATGTTGAATTTATAATATTGGCATTAATTCCATTTGCATTTCCAGAATTATTAAAACTCGCTGAAATATAAATACAAGATGGTCCATTACTATAGTTATTATGAAATAAAGAATTTGAAATCGTACAAGTTCCTATCCAATCATAACCATTCGCACCAGCAATTAGAAATTGAGCATTTGTTCCTGAAAAATTATTTCTAACGATACACGATTCGAATTTAGCTGTATAGTATTGTGAATTTACGCCTCCTGCATTATATGAAGAAAAAACGCCTGTATCTGAACCTGAATTTTTTTCCATAATGCAATTTTTTACGGTTATTCCAGCATTGTCTAAAGCTGTAAATGTGTTGATGTAAATTGCCCCACCTCTTGTATGAAAGTATTGTCCAGAAGCTGTTCCAGTTGTTAATGTTGGGCCATTTGCATTTCCACCAGTAATAGTAAAACCATCCATAATGATATCTTTTACGCTTCCTCTTACTGAAATTACATGATACAAATTATCTTGACGAGTCGTTTCTGTAGCTGTAATTGTTGTATTGTCATTTCCATTCACATCTCCAGATAAAATCGTTACATTCAACTTTGGATTTCTTTGGATTCTTTCGGTTTCAGTACCATTAAATCCACCATATATTTCAGTGCCATTTTTCATTAAAAATGTTGAAGTTCTTGTTGTACCAGTTGGTTTGTAAGTTCCAGCAGCAACCCATAATTCATTTAAACTTGACGAATTTGTTATCGCCGTTTCCAATGAAGTATAAGCATTTGTCCATGAAGTTCCATTGTTTAAACCCGTTGCCGCCGCATTTACATACATAACTGCTAATGGTTTGTCTTCAATATATAATTCGGTAATTTGAGCTGGCGATAATGTCGTTTCATAAAAACGAATTTGATCAATCGCATCTGTATAAATACCTGTATTTGCTGAATTAGTGCTTTTACCAATATGCAATTGTTGTGTGCTATTCATAGCTCTTCTTTGAAAACCTTGAGAAGGTGTGTAATATCCGATTAATGTTTTTGTATCTGAAGTTGTTAAAACATTGTCCACATACATTTCATAAACTAGTGTTCCAGTATTGTGTACAAATGTTCCGTCATAATAAGTTGATGTACTAGTTTTTACTTGACAATAAATATGATGCCAATTATTATCGTCAATTGGATTTGAAATTAATTCAGCAACTTGTCCAGTAGTATAAATCGTATTCACATTTAAATTACTTTGACCATTAAAATAAATTTTTCCATTTTGAAGTGCAACAGACCATCCACAAGGATTGGTTTGTACAAATTGATCTAAAATATATCTTTTCTGAGTATCGTTAGTGGCTGTTTTTACCCATAAACTGATACCGAAATTATTGACAGCCAATCCATTAGTTCCGCCAGCTATAAAAGAATCTCCATTTAAGGAAATGGCTTTGTCGGTTTCTATGTTTCTGTCTTGAATAATTGTTCTAGCATTTCCTGTTGGAACTAAAGTTGTGGTTCCAGCTTGTAAAGCAGGATTTACATCACTGGTAATTGCACCATTTGTAAATTTGTAATCTTTAATTAATCCTGAAGTAGGAATTTGGGCATGAACATCACAAAAAGTGAAAACGGAAAAGATAAAAAGTAATACTAGTCTCATAATTGTTTGATTTAAATTTTCAACAAATTTCAACTAGAGACTAACTTTATTTAATGGTTTCTTTCTGAATGGTTCGATTTTTTTTCTAAAACGTCAATTTAGCTAAAATAAATCTTGCACTAATTGCATAAACTCGTCCTTTTTTTCTTTTGCAATCGGAATGGTTTTGTTGTTTTCCATAATCAAATGGAAACCGTCTTTTTTAGAAAGTTCTTTGATGTATTTTAAATTCACCAAATAAGAACGATGCGGTTTATAAAAAATAGGTTTATCTATAAGTTGATCTACAAAATGTTTCATCGGCTTACAAATCAGTTGCGATTCGTTATTTTTCATATACACTTTGGTGTACATGCCATCTGCTTCAAATAAAATAATATCGTCATGAGAAACAAATAAGATTCCTTTCGGGATTTCTAAAACCATTTTATTTAAAGAAAGTTGTTGAAACACTTTTTTCAAATCATCCAATCTGTTCGTAATACTTTTGGATTCAATATTTTTCTTCGCTTTTTCGACTGCGCTTTTCAATTCAGAAATATCAACAGGTTTTAAAATATAATCTACTGCTGAAAGTTTAAAGGCTTGAATCGCATAATCGTTATACGCAGTTACGAAAATGATTTGAAAATTAATTTCATTGGGTTCGAAAAAGTTCACAATTTCTAAACCAGAATGTTTGGGCATTTCAATATCTAAAAATACAATATCTGGCTGATGTTCCTTAATTAAAGCGACACCAGTTTCTAAATCATCAGCTTCAAATAGTGAAGTTATTTCAGGACAATGCTCTGCTAATAAAGAACTTATTAATCGTCTGGCTTTGTTTTCGTCGTCTATAATTATGGCTTTCATTTCGATAGTTATATTAATGGTATACTGATGATGACTTTCGTTCCTGTTGCATTGTTTTCAGAATCATGCAAATCTTCAATAGTTACGTTGGTTTTATTTTTTCTGGTTTTATTAATCAATTCCACTCGTTTTTGATTCGCAGTTGTGGCAAATGATTGATGTAAATGTGCGCGGTTTTTATTGATTTCTGCAGAAGCATTTCTTCCAATTCCGTTATCTTCAATCGTGCAAATTAAAACTTCTTTATTGCTACTTAATTCAAAATTGACTTCTAATTTTCTATTGGTTTTCTTGTGAAGAAGTCCGTGTTTCAACGCATTTTCAATATAAGGTTGAATGAAAAGTGACGGGGTTTTAATTTTTTGCACTTCTAGTTCTTTTGAAACATGTATAGTGTAATCTAAAGCGTCTTCAAATCGGTCTTTTTCCAATTCTAAATACAATTGCAAAGCCATAATTTCTTCATCTAATCGCACCTCGCTACTTCGACTGTGTTCTAAATAAATCCTGATTAATCTTGAAAACTTCACTAAAAATGCACTTGCGGTTTCTTTTTCGTTGGTTACGATATATTCCTGAATCGAATTTAAAGCATTAAAAATAAAATGCGGATTCATTTGTGAACGCAGATTTTCCAATTGTGAAAAAACCAATTCCTTGTCCATTTCCACTTTCTCCAAAGCAATTTTCTTTTCTTTTTCTGAACGTTTTAACCGTATTTTTAAATAAATCCAACTTAGTAAAACAACCACTAAAGATAACGCGACATAAAACCACCATTTTTCCCAAAAAGGCGCTTGCACTTCTACAGAAATTGAAATTGGAGGAGAAGCCACGCCATTCGCATTTATGGCTTTGACCAAGAAAGTATAATTTCCAGCTGGTAAACTCGCATATCGAACAAAGTCAATTCCTTTTTCAAGCGTGAGCCAATTATTATTCCAACCTTGCATTTTATATTGATATTGAATGCTTTCAGAAGTGTTAAATCCGTTAGAGTTAAAACTAAATTTTATGGCATTTTTATCATAATCTAAAATGTATTTAGATGATAATAAAGTATTTTTTTCTTGAATAGTTACAGATGTAAAATACACTTTTGGCTGCAGTAAATTTTTGAACCCATTTTCTTTAACGATGGTATAAATTCCCTTGTTGGAAGATAGAAAAATTAAATTCCCCATAATTTCCATATCCGAAATAATATAACTTTCTAAACCATCATTTTTGGTAATATTTTTTAAAGATTTTGTTGTTGAATTATAAAGTTGAACGCCTTTGTTTGTTGCAATCCATAATTCATTACCATCACTTTTTAATTTGCTAATTTCATTAGACAAAAGTCCGTTTTGAGTGTTTAAAACCCTAATTACTTTTTCGTTTTGAATACCAACAATTCCATTATTAAAAGTAGCCACCCAAATAATGCCATTATTAGTTTCCTGAATGTCTAATGCTAAGATGGGTTGGTTGTTATGACGAATTATTTTAGGTTCAAATTTGCTATTAAACTGGATTAATTCATCTACAAAACCAACATAATTTTTGTTTTGAATTTGACTATAAAATGACGTATACGCTCTTTTGTTTCGAATGTCTTTTTTGATGTATTTGTATGTTTTATTTCCAAATTTTGGAACTCGTAATACAATATTTTTAGAAGTGTTTGAAGTGATTTCAAACGGGTTATTCATTATTGTGGCTCTGTCATAACTTGCGTTGAGTAAAGTATTATCCGAAGAAATGGCAATGCTTTTAGAAGAAACAAAAAATGGAACAGCATTAATTTCGTTTTTGTTTAAATTCCAAATGTAGGATTGGTTATCCTGACTAATAAATACACTTTTGAATTCTGGATTGTAAATTATTTTCGCAACTTTTGCTGATGATTGAAGTGAAAATCGTGTCCAAGTATTTTTAGCTCTGTTCCAAAATCCAATTTTACCATCTGTTGAACCACAAACTAAGTAATTGGAATCAATTGCGCAAAGTGCAGAAATTTGATTGGAATCATCATTGAAGTTTTCTTTTTTAATGTAAATATTTGGCATGATGAAAACACCATTTCTCAACGTAGTAAACCAATAATTGTTGTTTTTGTCTTTAATGATTTTGGTAATGTATTCTTTTTTGAGATACGTGTTTTTGTAAGCAATTTTATCTTCTAAAATGGAACAAACAATCACACCTTGATTGGTGCAAAACCACAATAAATCATCTCGTTTTATGACATTGATAATGATTTTGTCTTCTAATTCTTTTGGAACAGAACACGATTTGAAAGTTTTGCTTTTATCTGTAGAAATATAGAAATGTTGCTTACCATTATTAAAACTAGAAAAAAGTAAACTGGCTCCTAAATTAGAAAAAGCATTATTTGCGGTTTGACCTTTATTGTTTGAATAAGTAAAAACTGATTTTATTTTTTGATCTTCAAAAATTTTAATTTGGTTGTCAAATGTAAAGTATAATTGGTTTTTATAATAAAATGGATAGCCGTAATATGGTGAATTAGATTCTTGATTTTTAATGATGCTTCGTTTTTTTGTAGCGACATCAATGGTGAAAATTCCTTTTTCAGTAAAAACAATTAATTGGTTGTTAATGACTTTAAATTCTGGAAGTTGTCCATTAAGTTGGTCTTTTAAATCGGTAAATAAAATCATTTTACCATTTTCAATATAGAAAAACTGTCCAGAAATGGTATTGCACCAAATTCGACCTTTGTTATCTTCGAATAAGCCAAAAACCGACAATCCTCTTTTGGTTGGATGTGTAAAATTTAAGAAAGATTTTCCATCGTATCGATACAATCCTTTATCTGCAGCAAACCAAATAAAACCTTTATTGTCTTCTAAAATGTCATAAAACTCAATATCGGGTAAACCATCTTTTTCAGTTAATTGTATAGTAACGGGTTGCTGTGCCCATAATTGGGAAGCAAAAAAGAAAACAATTAAAAAAAGAAATTTGCGTATCAAATGATTTTATTAAAGCATAAAAGTAGTAGAAACAAACTAAAATTAAGAAATAATCTTTTCAAAACCCCTTAATTTCTTTCTAAAGCACATCTTTTATGATTTTCTGAAAACAGATTTTTTAATAATAAAATTGAACATTCTATAGCCCAATCTTCTTCTTAGGATTCGCATGAAGTTGGCATCAAACCCTATAGTATAACGACGGAAACTTTTATTCGGGTTTTCTGCAATAGAGAATAATTTCTCTACAATTTGCTGAGGTAAGTCGCTATTTTTACCAGATTTTTTTTCCAATAAAGTAGAAATTGTATCCATTAAACTGTTGTAAGAACAAATTTCTGTACTCTCACATTTAGATACATTTTGTTGAAAAGAAGTGGGTGCATTTCCAAATTGAACCGTTGAAACACTAATGTTGAAATCAACCAATTCATATGACATGCATTCTGAAAAACTTTCCACAGCTTGTTTCGTAGAATGATAAAAATTTCCAAGTGGTAAATTGACCAATCCGGCAACAGAAGTAATGTTTATAAATTGACCATATTTTTGTTCTCTAAATGTTGGGATAAAAGCTCGACAAACTTTTACAACTCCTAACCAATTTACATTTACAATATTGTCAATTTTATCATCTTCGCAAAGTTCTACAAAACTTCTGTAGCCCATTCCAGCATTGTTAATTACCGTGTCAATTTTAGGATGCTTTTCTAATATTTTCTCTGTGGCTAATGCGATACTTTCGGATGAGGTTACATCCATTTCATAGCAAAAAATATTAGGTATTTTTTTTAATTCGTCACCTTCACTAATATGTAATAATGTAGCAATAACTGTCCAGTTATTTTCAGCAAAATACAAAGAAGTTTTTTTGCCAATTCCACCACCAGCACCAGTTATTAATACAGTTTTCATATATGTAGAATTTATTTTTTAGTGGTCATATATGTTATCACCTTTTTATTTATTGGTGTTTGCTTACGCAAACTTGTTGTTAATGGTGATTTCATATATGGGTTGTTGTTAATATTTTAATTTAGTCATTAAAATATATCGGGCAATTCTTGCTTGTTTTCTGCTAATATATGCTGAACCATTTGGTTTGAATCTTCTTGGGTTGGGTAAGATAGCTGCAATTCCTGCGGCTTGAACTCGAGTTAGGCTTTTGCAATCTCTGTTATACCAATGTTGCGTAGCAGCTTGAGCTCCGTAAATGCCGTCGCCCATTTCTATGCTATTTAAATAGACTTCTAATATACGTTCTTTTCCCCAAATTAACTCTATTAAAAAAGTATAATACGCTTCTAATCCTTTTCGAATATAACTTCTCCCTTGCCATAAAAATACATTTTTGGCTGTTTGTTGCGTAATTGTACTTCCGCCTTTTAGTCTTTTTCCTTCGAAATTTCCAAGAGCTGCATTTTGAATCGCTTTAAAATCGAAACCATTATGCTCAAAAAATCTTCCGTCTTCACTAGCAATTACTGCTTTTTGTAGATTTTTAGAAATGTCTTCAAGTGGAACCCAATCGTGTTTGGTTTCAATGTCTTTTCCGTCTGCAGAATTTTCAAAATATCGAATAGCCATTAATGGCGTAAATGGAACAGGAACAAATTTGTATAACACTATGAAAAATAAACTGATAATGTTAAACCACATAAATGCTTTCCAAAAGAAACGCATGGCGATGCTGAAAAAACCTTTCTTTTCAGTGCTTTTAGATTTTGTTGGTTTTGTTTTAGGTTTTGGAGTTGTTTTTTTTACTGCCATTTTATACTAAATCTGCTAATTCTTGTCCAATTAAGCTGCCAATGGCAACGCCCATTCCGCCCATTCTGACGCCGCAATATACATTATTGCTAAGTTGCTGAACTATTGGTTTCTTAGAATTTCCAATGCCCATAATTCCGCTCCAACGATGTTCAATTTCAAAATGAGTTCCCGGCAAAATTACATTTTTTAGTAAATCTTCCAAGCGATTTTGAATTATTTCAGTAGTTTCTAATTCAGTAGTAGTTTCACCTTCGAAATCAAGATTTCTTCCACCACCAAAAAGTATTCGATTATTGATGTTTCTAAAGTAGTAATATCCTTGATCTAAATGAAAGGTGCCTTTGATGTGTAAGTTTTCAATTGGTTTGGTGATTAAAACTTGTGCTCTAGCTGGTTTTACTTCATTTTTTGTTAAAGTAGCAGCGAAACCATTCGTAGTAAAAAGTAGTTTTTTAGTTTTAAAACTCACATCATTTGTCACAATTTCTACACCATCATTCAACTCTTGATGTTCTGAAACGGTTTGGTTGTTTAAAATAAGAATATCATTTTGAATGGCTTTTTTTAATAAAGCTTGCATCATATTTCCAGTATCAATTTGACCTTCAAATTCGTTGAAAATTAAATGTTCAAATGTTTTTTTGAAGCCGAATCTATCAGAAATTTTTGAATAGACCTCAGATTTAAATATCGGACGAACAATGTCGTTTATAAAAGGAATTTTCGAAATGCAAGTGTTGAAAAACGCTTCGTCTTCTCTTAAAAACGCTTCGTAACCGCCAAAAGGTTTGTAATCTATTGCGTCGTCACCTAAATTCTTACGAAGCAATTGTAAGCCTGAATATCGTTTTTGTATTAATTGAATAACTTCTTCTTCAGAATGCGAATTTAAGTCAGAAATAATTTCGGAAACACTTCCAAAACAAGCAAAACCTGCATTTTTCGTACTCGCGCCTTGTGGTAAAACACCTCTTTCTAAAATTAAAATCTTAGCTTTTGGAAAACGTTCTCTCAGCCGAATAGCAGTATGTAAACCCACAATTCCGCTTCCTACAATGGTGTAATCCACGTTTGAAAACCAATTTTTTATTTCCCAATAGCTTAATTGCATAACTTTTTTTCTTAGAGAAATTAGTTTAAACTACTCGTCACCAGTTTTGTCTGCTTTTTCTAATCTTCTCGTTTTTATAGCTTTCATCACTAATGGAAGTGTGGTTGCTAAAACTAAAATAATAATGATTTTTTCGATATGATGTTTTAAATCGATATCAAATCTTTCTAGAAATAAACCATATAAATAATGACCAGAATACACCAAAATAAACGACCATAAAATAGAGCTCAACACATTGTAAAACATGAATTTGTTTTTTTTCATGTGAACAATTCCTGCAATAATTGGTACGAATGTTCTAACAATTGGTAAGAAACGTGCGAAAACTATTGCTACACCACCATGTTTTTGAAAGAAGCTTTCTGATTGGTATAAGTATTTTTTCTTAAAGAAAAAGCCGTCTTCTTTTTGGTATAAATTCTTCCCATAAGTTGAGCCAAACCAGTAACCAAAAATATTACCAATAATTCCAGCTATAGCAATTAAAGTAGCTACAACGAAAACAGGTGAGTATCCTTGAGGTAAAAATTTTAAAGGCGCTGCTAAAGCTTCAGCATAAATTCCTGATAAAAACAATAAACTATCACCAGGCAGAAAAAAGCCAATAAACAATCCTGTTTCAGCAAAAATAATAAACAGAACTACGTAAATACCAATTGGAACTCCGCCTAATTCTAAATTGATGTAAAATTCTGGATTGAATAATTTTGAAAAATGAAATTTTTCTTCTGTGTCGCCTGCTTGTAAAAGGAAATTCAGATTGATATTTTGTAATATTACATTAATTAGCTCCTTCATTTCCCTCAGATTTAGATTCCCATTTATCAATTGCCGCTGTTGAAAGCGCGTTTCCTAATACATTTGTCATACTTCTAGCCATATCGCAAAAATGGTCAATTGGCAAAATTAACGCGATTCCTTCTGGTGGAATACCAAACATCGCACAAGTAGCCACAACTACAATTAACGAAGCTCTTGGTACACCGGCAACACCTTTACTTGTTAGCATTAAAACTAAAAGCATGGTAAGTTGTTCTGGTAAACTCATTTCAATGCCATAAACTTGCGCAATAAAAATACTGGCAAAAGTCATGTACATCATACTTCCGTCAAGGTTAAACGAATAACCCAACGGTAAAGTGAACGATACAATTTTTGGTTGACAACCAAAACGTTCTAATTCTTCAACCATTTTCGGGAAAACCGCTTCTGAACTTGTAGTCGAGAAAGCAATTAATAAAGGACTTTTAATTCTTTGTAATAATACAAATAATCGTTTTCCTAATATCAAATAACCAACAGTTAATAAAATCAACCAAAGTATAATTATTCCGACTAAAAAGGCACCTAAATATTTTGCGTAAAGCGTAAAGACCTCAAAACCATGTTTGGCAATAGCGCTGGCAACTGCTCCTAAAACTCCTAATGGCGCCGTCCACATGATGTAAGAAACCATTTTTAAAACTACGTGAGAAACCGTATCTAATAATTTAATTATTGGTTTGGCTTGTTTCTTAGAAAAAGAGGCTAATGCCACACCAAATATGATAGAAAATATTACAATTTGTAAGATTTCATTGGTTGCTAATGCTTCAAATAAACTTTTTGGAATTACGTGTTTTACGAATTCTTCTAATGAAAAACCTTTAGAATTTTCTAATAATTCAGAAGCGGCTGTGGTGTCGTCTAATTTTATAGAAGTTCCTTTTCCTGGTGCGAAAAAGTTAACTAAAACCAATCCTAGTAATAAAGAAATTAAGGAAGCTGAAATGAACCAAGCCATAGCTTTTCCACCAACACGACCCACCATTTTCATGTCGCCCATTTTGGCAATTCCAACCACTAAAGTACAAAATACCAATGGCGCAATAATCATTTGAACCAAACGAATGAAGATTGTTCCTAATAATTTTATGTTTTTTGAGAAAACCTCAATTGAATCTTGAAAATTATAATGCACAATTCCGCCTAAAGTAACACCTATGATTAGCGAAATGATGATAAGTATAAATAGTTTATTGTTTTTCACAGTATATTTATTTTAGAGCGTGAAAATAGTTATATTTTTTCAAAAAAGTGCTACTTTTAACCTCGTTTTAAAATTTATAAGTATGAAAAAATATATTTTTCTCATTTTCAGTGTAATAAGTATGAGTTCAAATGCACAACAAATCATGACGCCAGAGAATTTATGGCAATTGGGTAGAGTCACACCTATAGGTATTTCTAAAGATGGGAAGTCATTAATTTATAAAGTTGGAACGCCAAATGTTCAAGAAAATAAAATTAATTCTAAATATTTTTCTGTACCAGTTGTTGGAGGAAATGCGACTCTTTTAGAAAAAATCGATGGCTTAGTTACCGATAAAAATATTTCTCCAAACGGAACAAATATTTTATCTCACAAGGAAGTAAAAGTAGAAAAATTATTGGGTTCAGATTTATATCCTGAATTGTCTAAAACTACTGCACAAGTTTATGAAAGTTTGGATTATCGTCATTGGGATACTTGGAATGAAGGAAAGCACAATCATGTTGGTTATTCAGAAAATAAAAAAGACGCTACTTTTCTTGATATTATGCCAAATGAACCTTTTGATTCTCCTCAAAAACCACATGGTGGTGATGAAGATTATATTTGGTCACCAGACGGAAGTAAAGTCATTTATGTATGTAAGAAAAAAGTAGGAACGGCTTACGCGACAAGTACAAATACGGATTTATATGAGTATGATTTAGCGACAAAAACAACAAATAATCTTACCGAAAGTAATTTAGGTTATGATACACATCCATTGTTTTCTCCTCAAGGCAATTTAACTTGGTTGCAAATGAAACGCGATGGTTATGAAGCAGATAAAAACGATATTATCGTGCGTCATAAAGGAATGGATATCAACTTAACTGCAGCTTGGGATGGAACTGTTGATAGTTTTGTTTGGTCTAAAGATGGTAAAAAAGTTTATTTCATTGCGCCAGTTGGTGGAACGAAACAATTGTTTGAAGTGAATTTTCCGGGTTTAACTAGAATTGCGGTTATAGTTAGACAATTAACAGATGGCGATTTTGACGTAAACGGAATTGTAGGTTTTACTGGAACTTCGGTTTTAGTAACCAAAACCACTCATAACATGGCTGCTGAAGTGTTTTCATACGATTTGAAAAAGAAATCTTGGAAACAAATTACACATGTAAATGATGATGCGTATTCGAAACTTGCAAAATGTACCTCAGAAAAACGTTGGGTAACCACAACTGATGGCAAAAAAATGTTGGTTTGGGTAATTTTACCTCCAAATTTCGATAAAACAAAAAAATATCCAACACTTTTATATTGTCAAGGTGGACCACAAAGTGCTTTAACACAATATTATTCTTTCCGTTGGAATTTCCAACTAATGGCATCGCAAGGTTATATTGTGGTAGCGCCGAATAGAAGAGGAATGCCAGGTCATGGTGTAAAATGGAACGAACAAATTTCTGGAGATTGGGGAGGACAAGTAATGGACGATTATTTATCGGCCATTGATGATATCTCTAAAGAAGCATATGTTGATAAAGCAAGAATTGGTGCAGTTGGTGCAAGTTATGGTGGGTATTCTGTGTTTCAATTAGCAGGAATTCATAAAAACAGATTCAAAACATTTATTTCTCACTGTGGAATTTTCAATACAGAAAGTATGTACGGAACTACTGAAGAAGTTTTCTTTACAAATTGGGATTCTGGAGGAGCATATTGGGAAAAAGACAACAAAACAGCTCAAAAAACATACAACGAATTCAATCCGATTAAATTGGTAAACAAATGGAATACACCAATTCTAATTATTCAGGGCGGAAAAGATTACCGTGTGCCAATCGGACAAGGACAAGAAGCTTTTCAAGCGGCACAATTAAAAGGAATCAAAAGTAAATTTTTACTATTTCCAGACGAAAATCATTGGGTGTTAAAACCACAAAATGCCTTAGTTTGGCAAGGTGAATTTTTCAAATGGT
>JAZKHI010000159.1:0-4009 GCA_040385445.1 Bacteroidota bacterium
TATCCAATAAATTATGTTAATTTTAGTTAATATAATTGGTACGATGTTTGCTATTCTCAGTTCAATCAATTTAACTATAAAAAATTATGAAAAAAATCATCTATTTTGTAACGGCAATATCGTTGTTCAGTTGCAAAGACGCTATTAAAACAGAAGCGAATAACGATTTTTTAATTGCAGAAAACATCAAGTTTGATGAGCCTACAATTAATACTAATTTGACGATTACTACAAAAGCCGATTTATTAGGATATTGGGTGGGTCAATTTACTGATGATATGCCTCAAAATGAAAATGATGAAGAATATATTGATGAAGATTTTTATGGAATGGATTATGAATACAATAAAAAAATAACTTTTTCAATTGATAAAATCAAAGGAACTGAAATTATTGGTCATTCCATTGTAAGTGGAAATATTCAAAAGTTCAAAGGTAAAGTTACAGAAACACCTTTTACTTTTGAAATTAATGCGAGAGAACCTGGAAATGAAAAATCGGATGGCGAATTTACATTAACAATTAAGAAAAAAGACACCTTGCTTTCAGGAAAATGGAATGCTTTCAAAAAGTCAGAAAACAAAATCAATAAGAGAAAATTAGAACTTTCTAAAAAAATATTTGAATATAATCCGAATAATAAGATTGAAGACAGATTTGTGGATTTCCATAAAAAAACTATCAAAAAAGTAGAATATGATTCTGAAGATAGTGTTGGGAATCCAATTAAGCAATCTTATGAAGACGAACAATATTACACGACTACAGATACCATTTTTAAAATAAATCCTTCAACAGAAATATTGAAAAAAGAACTGGTTGAGAATTTATCTAAAGGCGATGTTTTTATCTTAAGAAACTTAATTTTTGCGCGTCACGGATTTGCTTTTAGAGACAAAACACTACGTAGTTTCTTCGATTATCATTCTTGGTATATGCCAGTTTTTTCAGATGTAACTAAAGATTTAACAGACATTGAAAAGAAAAATATCGACTTATTATTGCGTTACGAAGAGAATGCAAAAGAGTATTATGATCATTTCGGAAGATAATGTTTGCAAAATATTTTAAATATATAATTTGGGGAAGTTATTTTTACTTCTCCTTTTTATTGTTGTTAATTACGCTTCAGTACATTCCGTATAATACTGACGTGGCATTTTTAAGAATCAAACAAGATGAAATTACTTTAGATTATTATAAAATTGCCTTTTTTACTCATGTTTATACCAGTATTTTTTTAATGATTTTAGGATTTTTTCAGTTTTCTAGAACCATAAAAAGAAAATATATAAATGTGCATCGTTGGTCGGGTAGAGTGTATGCGGTAATCATTTTGTTTCTTTCTGGGCCAAGTGGTTTGGTCATGTCTTATCATGCAAATGGCGGTATTTTTTCTAAAACAGCCTTTGTGATTTTATCTATTTTATGGATGAGTTTTACGTTTTTGTCTGTTTATTATGTGTTGAAAAAAGACATTGTAAATCATCAAAAATTTGCCATTAGAAGTTTTGCTTTAACGCTTTCTGCAATATCATTGCGATTGTTCAAATACATTATTGTATTTCTGTTTCAGCCGCAACAAATGGAGGCTTACCGAATTGTAGCTTGGTTAGGTTGGACTTTTAATTTACTTGTAGCGGAAATAATCATTATCTATTTTATTTCGAATAAAATGAAAACCCGTAAAATAAATCTGTAAATTATTTATTCAAATATTTATTCATTAAATCGAAAAGTTTTTCTCGATCTATAGGTTTTAAAATATAATCAGTAAAGCCAGTCTTAGTAATCATTTTGATATCATCACTTGAAGAAAAAGCTGTTTGTGCAATAATTGGAATCTTAGTTTTAGTATTATGAATATGTTCAAAAGCTTCAAACCCATTCATAATTGGCATTTTAATATCTAAAAGTATTAAATCAAACGCATTGTCGTTTGTGAAAATATCAACAGCTTCCTTACCGTTTTTTGCTCTAACCATGTCTATGTTTTTATAAGGTGAAAGCATTTTTGTAAGCAGTAAATAATTAATTTCATCATCTTCAGCTATTAAAATTCGTTTATTTGAGGTGATTTGAGTTGAAATGACAGAAAGCGCATCTATATCGATATTTTTATTCTTCGGCTTTTTTGTAGCTAATTCTAAGGGAATAGAAAAGTAAAAAGTAGAACCATTTCCAACAGAAGAAGTTAAACGAATGCTTCCATGCATCATATCTAAATAGGCTTTAGTGATGGATAAACCTAATCCTAATCCAGATGATTTTGTGGTGTAATCGTTATCAATTCGTTTAAATCGGTCAAAAATTAAAGCTTGATCTTCAGCGCTAATTCCATATCCTGTGTCTTTTACAAAAAAGTGAATTTGTTGTTGATCTGAATTGATTTCAAATCCAAAAGAAATTTCTCCGTTATCCGTATATTTAATAGCATTGGTAATTAAATTCATTAGAATTTGTTTCACTTTTGTTTCATCAATTTTTACATAAATATTGCTGTTAAGTTTGTCTTTTTTAAATGTAAAAGCAATTTTCTTTTCAGGTGGAATGGTAATTTTTATAGTTTCATGAATTTCAGTCAAACACTTATTTAAATCTACTGATTCGTAGTTTGGAATAATTTGTTTGGCATCAATTTTAGACATTTCAATTAAATCATTAATAATTAAAACTAAATTATTACCGCTTTTTTCAATCGTATCTAAATATTCTTTCGTTTCTTCTGGATTTAATTTGTCATTTTTTAATAAGTGAGTAAAACCCAAAATAGCATTCATAGGTGTTCTGATTTCATGCGATAAATTAGCTAAGAAAACCGATTTCAATTTGTCATTTTGTTCCGCTTTTAGCTTGGCCTTTTTTAATAATTTTTCATGCTCTTTATTGTTCTTGAAAAGTTTTCCAATATATCCGAATTCACCTTTATATTGAACCAAGCTATTTATTGCTTTCGTATTGTTGTTTTCAAGAATTTTTCGAATTAAATTTAATGGATTATTTACCCATTTCTTAATAAATAAAAAGTAAATCAACATGTTTAAAAAAGAAAGTAGTGTAATGCAGTAAATGAAATTATTTAAAATATTGAAATTGTTATTGTATTTTCTAATGAATAAAAAGTTGGCTATTTTGTTTTTATGCTTGTTTAGCATTTCAATTTCTATACTTACTTCCGAATCTTTTTCTTGATACGGAGTTTCTGTAATTTGACACTTAGAACTGCTAATTATGTTTAATTTTTTAAAAAAAGCGTCATTTAAAACCCTAACTACAAAGAAATAAGCATAAGGTGTACCGAATTTTTTATTAGCATTGGTAGATTTGTAAATTCCAGAACCGATTATTTCAATATATCCAACATTAGTTTTTTTGTAAAACCTATACATGTGGTGTAGTTTGATGTTTTTTATGGATGTAGCACAGGCTACATTTAAATTTGGTAAAACATCTGGTTTTTTGCTTCTTTTAGTAATTAAATCTCCGTTTTTATCCAATACAATTACTTGTTCAAAATTTAGCGTATTTATCGAAGTAGCCACTGAAGTATTAAACCAATTTTCATTTCTAGTACTAATATATTTCGCAAAATCATCCCAATAAACAATGTCGTTTACATACGATTCGTTTTGTAGAACCTCCATATTATAAATGGCTAAAACGTCTTTTTTAAATTGATTTTTAGTTTCTGTATAGTCAATTTGTTGCTGTTTTTTGACATAAAATAACAACCCAGCAAACAGCACCAAGTTAATACTACTTAATACAAGTATTAAAATAATAATTTTAGAATAGGTGTTTGTGGCTTTTAATTTCATGTAAAATGCTGAAGTGCTTTTTGTTACTATACAATATTAAGCATTTTTTTAATGTTATTTTTCTTGTTTTGAACAAAATTTATTAATTTTTTTAATGATTTATTATTGAAAAAGTTAATATACTTTATCTTTGCTGTCTAAAATGTAAAAATGGAACTTAAACTTACAAGACCAATTTGTTTCTTCGATTT
>JAZKHI010000160.1:0-7942 GCA_040385445.1 Bacteroidota bacterium
AAACGGTAAACGTATTAAAAGGAATTGATTTACTAATTAATAAAGGTGAATACGTAGCGCTAATGGGACCATCAGGTTCTGGAAAGTCGACTTTAATGAACATTTTAGGTTGTTTAGACACTCCAACTTCTGGAAGTTATATCTTAAACGGAAAACAAGTTAGCGAAATGCCAGACGATGAATTAGCTGGAATTAGAAATAAAGAAATCGGATTCGTTTTTCAAACTTTTAACTTAATGCCGCGTACTACTGCTTTAGACAATGTAGCATTACCAATGGTTTATGCTGGTTTTTCAAAATCTGACAGAAACGAACGCGCAACGGAAGTTTTAACTCAAGTTGGATTAGCAGACAGAATGGACCACAAACCAAATCAACTTTCTGGAGGACAACGTCAGCGTGTGGCAGTTGGTAGAGCTTTGGTTAACAAACCTTCAATTATTTTAGCCGATGAACCAACAGGAAACTTAGATAGTAAAACTTCTATTGAAATTATGAAGTTATTTGGCGAAATTCATGCCAATGGAAACACCGTAATTTTAGTTACTCACGAGGAAGATATTGCCGATCACGCACATAGAATTATTCGTTTACGTGACGGAATTATTGAAAACGATTTCAAAAACGAAAACATCATTTCTTATTAATTTAATAATATAAATCTTGATGATTTTTTTCGTCAATTCGAGTGATTCCGATTTATCGGAATTGTATCGAGAAAAAGAAGAAAATCATTAAACCTGTTCTCGATAAATTTCGATTCATACTTCACCGAAACACTCGAACTGACGGTTTTGTGATTTTGTAACTATTTCTTAATAATGAAATAACACGCAACTATTTATTGAAGTGTAATATTGCTTTTAAATATTACACCCAGATGAAATCGAAAAAAATCTACTTTATTCTCTTCTTATTCAGCGTTTTATTGCTGTTTAGTTTCAAATCTAAATTACAAGAAACTTCCTCTGAATTTGAAACCAATTATGCTTTAGAATTAAAAAACGAAATTGATGGTTTAGAATTCAATTCGAAAGCATTTAGAGAAAATAAAATCACCATTGATTCCCTTCAAAAAGTCTTTTTAAATTGTAGAAAAGCCTATAAAAAAGTTGAATTTCAAATCGCTTTTCAATTTCCAGAATATGTTTCTTCTAAAATTAATGGCGCTCCGTTATTACATATCGAAAAGGAAAATTCAAGACCAATTCTTGCTAATCCAGAAGGTTTGCAAGTTTTAGACGAACTTATTTTCTCTGAAGAAACTGCTGAAAATAAAAACGAAATTGCCAATTTAGCCATCAGACTAAACAATAATTATCAGACTTTATACAGAAAAGTGAGTGTTGAAAAATTAAATTCTACTGATGCAATTTTAGCGATCCGAATTCAATTGATTCGAATTTTCACTTTAGGAATTACAGGATTCGACACGCCAGGTTCAGTAAATGTAATTGAAGATTCTTGCAATTCCTTAATTGGAATTAAAAATTATATGGAAAGTCATTCTGATTTAATACCAGAAAAAGATAGAAATTCAATTCTGAGTAAAATTGAAAATACAATTGCGTTTTTACATCAATCTAATTTTGAAAATTTAGACCGATTAACTCTAGTAAAAAATCATTTAGATCCAATTTATGCGGATTTATTACCTTTTCAAAAAAGTCAAACACTAAAATTTATCACGTCTTGGAATCCAAATAGCACTTCTTTATTTGATAGCGAATTTTTAAATCCATACCAATTCACAAATTTAAAAAAAGAAGAAGATTCAGATGAATTGAGAAGTTTAGGGAAATTGCTTTTTTTTGATTCGATGTTGAGTCACGATAACAAAATGAATTGCGCCACTTGTCATCAACCAGAAAAAGGTTTCGCAGATGGAACACCAAAATCTATGAGTAATATCAATGGAACTACTGTTTTTAGAAACTCGCCTACTCTTTTAAATAGCGCTTATGCCGATAAATATTTTTACGATTTAAGAGCGTATTCATTAGAACAACAAGTTGAACACGTGATTTTTAACAATTTAGAATTTAATACTTCATATGCTGAAATTCTTAACAAATTGAATTCAAATAAAACATATAGCCAAAAATTCAAAACAATCTTTAAGAAAGAAACTATTACTCGAGAAGATTTCACCAAAGCATTGGCTTCTTATGTTCTGTCTTTAAAATCATTTAATAGTACTTTCGACCAATATGTTAGAGGTGAAATTATAACAATTGATACTTCTGTAGCTAAGGGATTTAATTTATTCACTGGAAAAGCAAATTGTGCTACTTGCCATTTTTTACCAACATTTAGCGGATTAGTTCCTCCTTTATATATAGAAAATGAAAGTGAAATTTTGGGTGTTTTTTCGAATCCAACTTCAAAAGAATTAGATGAAGACGAAGGCCGATACAACAATGGAATTTTAAATGAAAAATCATGGATATTTGAAAAATCTTTTAAAACGGTAACGGTACGAAACGCAAATGAAACGGCTCCGTATTTTCACAATGGTGCTTACTCAACTTTAGATGATGTGTTAGAATTTTACAACCAAGGCGGCGGCGAAGGAATGGGAATCTCTACAAAAAATCAAACCTTAGCTAGTGATAAATTAGACTTAACTTCTGAAGAAAAAAACGACATCATTGCCTTCCTTAAATCTTTATCGGACAACAAACACAGAAGATAACATTTACTTAAAACAGCTAACTTTTTTATAAAGATATTATAACTTCAAACGCTAAATTTCATTACATACCTGTGTTAGTTTTGCTCAAACAAATTAAATCAACACAAAATGAAAAAAGGTTTACTTTTTAGTACTCTTGTAATTTCTCTTTTAGGTTTTTCGAAAAATGAGAGTAAATTAAATTATGAAAAATCGACTACAGTTCCACCAACTGTATTAATCGAAAAAGGTTCTACTTGGAAATTTCTAGACAATGGAACTAACCAAGGTACAACTTGGAAAGACAATGCGTTTGACAACTCAACTTGGGTTTCAAATATCGCTCCATTCGGATATGGAGACCCATGTAAAACAACTGTTTCTTTCGGAGGAAATGCTACAAATAAGTATACTACTACTTATTTTACAAAAGACATTACAATTGCCGACATTAATGCTTTGAGTACAGATTTAGAATTTGGTATTAGAAGAGATGATGGTTTTGTACTTTACGTTAATGGTGTTGAAGTAACTAGAAACAATATGCCAACTGGAACTATTGCTTCTACTACTTTTGCTAGTTCTGCTATTGGTTCTGCTGATGAAAAAAGATACCAATCTTTCTTTATTCCAAAATCTTTATTTGTAAATGGAATTAATAGAATTTCAGTTGAAGTACACCAAAGTGATTTAACAAGTTCTGATTTAGGTTTCGATTTATTCTTAAAAGAAAAAGATCCAGATTATGTTTGTGAAGATGGACATATTGGATGTTTTACTTCAATCAATCCAACAACACAAACTAATGTGTTAATTATGCCAACTGAACAACGTTTCCAAATGTTGTTTAAAGAAGGAAGTGCTTACGGAGATGGTTCTGGAGCAGTTCCTGGAACTCATGATTTTACAGGTTACATTCCTTCTTTAGGTGTAGATGCAAGTAAAATTGGATATTTATCTGTAAACCATGAAAATAATCCTGGTGGAGTTTCTATACTTAATTTGAATTTAAGTGCTGACGCTAGTAATCCATTATGGGTAGCAAGTAACTCTAAAAAAGTAGATTTTTACAATACTAATTTAGTGACAACTATCAGAAACTGTTCTGGAGGTGTTACGCCATGGAGAACAATTGTTACAGCAGAAGAAAACACAACTGCTGGTGATGCTAATGGAGATGGTTATCAAGATGTGGGTTGGTTAGTAGAAATTAATCCAACTACTGCAAGTGTTGTAGATTATGACAGTAATGGAGTTCAAGATAAATTATTCGCTTTAGGAAGAATGAACCATGAAAACATTGTGGTAAGTGATAATGGAACTTTAGCTTATTATGGTGAAGATGGAGGAACACACTGTGTGTATAAATTTGTACCAACTGTGGCAAACAATTTATCTGCTGGAAATGTATATGTTTTAAAATTAGATACGGCGCTATCTGATGACGAACCAACTACAGCAACGGCAACTTGGATTCAAGTTCCAAATACAACTCAAGCGGATAGAAATAACATAGCCTCAAATGCTGGTGCTTTAGGTGGAACAAACTTTAACGGAGTTGAAGATTGTGAAATTGGTCCTGACGGAATGGTGTATTTTGCTTCTAAAGGTAAAGATAGAGTGTACAGATTTAAAGATAATGGAACTACAATTTCAAATTTCGAAACTTTTGTTGGGGCAATGACTTACCCTATTCAAACGGCAACAGGAACAGTAAATGAAGCATGGTCTGACGGAAATGACAACTTAGCTTTTGATGACAAAGGTAACCTTTGGGTAGTTCAAGATGGTGGAAGAAACTACATTTGGGTAGTAAGACCAAACCACAGACAAACTAGTCCACAAGTATTAATTCATAGTTCTGCACCAGCAGGTTCTGAACCAACTGGATTAACATTTACACCAGATTTTAAATACGGCTTCTTTTCAATTCAACATCCAAGTGGTACAAATGTTTTACAAGCTGACGCTACAGGTTTAGACGTTAAATTTGACAAATCAGCAGCATTGGTTTTCGCTCATGAAGATTATTTAGGACAACAAGTTTTATCAAACGAATCATTTACAAGTAACAATAGCATTAAAATTTATCCAAATCCAACAAACGGAATTGTGACTTTAGATTTCAATGAAATGAATGCTTCAGAAATTCAAATTAATGTGTATGATTTTGTTGGAAGAAAATTAATCGATAAAAAAGTAAATGCTTCTTTATCAAAAACAACAGAAGTTGATTTAACAAATTTCAATGGTTCAAATGTTTACTTTTTTGAAGTGATTTCAGAAAACAAAAAACAAACTATTAAGGTTTTAAAATCAAACTAATATAAATATCAATAATTAAGGTCGGATGAAATACTCCGACCTTTTTATATTTTAACTTATGAACAAATATTTACATTTCATTTCATTACTTTCTTTCGTAGCATTTAGTCAAAATGTTAATCCGAAGAAAGAAAAAATTTTTCAAGATTTAGTAATTTCATCGCAAACGCCTGATGAAGTTAAAAATTTAAATTTAAGAGCTAACAATTTATTTGAAATGCCTTCTGAAATTCAGAATTTCAAGAACCTTAGACATTTGAATGTAATGAAAAACAACATTGAATTTTGGTCCGATTCGGCAACCAATTTTCCAAAACTGGAAGTATTATTATTCAATGAAAATGAATTGAAACAACTTCCGAATTCTATTTTTCAATGTCAAAATCTAAAAAAAATCGATTTATCTTCCAATAAATTGAATGAATTACCAAATGATTTTAGCAAACTTAAAAATTTAAAACATTTCACAATTTCTGTAAATAACATTTCAATTTTACCCGAAGAATTGGGTAATTGCAAAAACATTGAAGTGATTGAAATGGATAATAACCAATTGAGTTTTTTACCAACAAGCATTTCAAAATTAAAAAAACTGACATTTTTAGATGTTTCTTATAATCAGTTTAATGAATTGGATAAAGATTGGTTGAGTTTTCCTAAACTAAAACATTTCAATTTAGATTATAACAAACTAACGAGTATTCCTGAGGAAATATTTAATTTGAAAAAACTAGAAATTCTTCAAATAAATTTCAATAATTTGGCAGCATTACCAGAATCGTTAGTGAAGCTAGAAAACCTAAATACACTTACGATAGCTCAAAATAAAATTCAATTTTTACCAAAAGAAATTGGCCAATTAAAAAATTTAAGGACCTTAATTTTAACTGGAAATCCAATTTCAAATGAAGAAATATTGCGTATAAAAAAGGAATTGCCAAATTGTGCCGTTTATTTTTAAAATTATTTGGTTAAATTTGATGATAATCTACTAACCAAAATATATCATTATGAAAATAAAAATTTCTAAGAAAATGTTTGTCTTCATACTATTTTGCGGTTACTTATTATTTTGTCAGTCTTGTATGCGAATGCGAATGACTGCAAAAAATACGACTGAATTCTTTTCTAAATCTCATACTACTTTTAAAGATGCGACTTATAAAATTTCTGAAATACATCAAATTCATTATATAGAAACAGGTGATTCTACCAAACCTACACTTTTCTTTTTACACGGTTCACCCGGAAGTTGGGATGCTTACAAAAAGTATTTATCTGACATCGATTTACAGAAAAAATACCGCTTAATCGCCATTGACCGACCAGGTTTTGGATATAGTAATTTTGGCGAAGCAGAAGATTTAGAAACCCAAGCGAAATTAATTTTATCTTTCATACTATCGAAAAACAACAACCAACCGATTACATTAATTGGACATTCTATGGGCGGACCAGTGATTGTAAAGTTGGCAACCAAAAACCCGAAATTATTTAAAAACTTAGTCATTTTGGCGGGTGCGATTGACCCAAAAGCAGAAACACCAGAAAATTGGCGACCTATTTTAATAGCTAAACCCATCCGATATTTAATTCCGGGCGCTTTTAGACCTTCCAATGATGAACTTTGGTGGTTGAAAGACGATTTAAAAACTATGAAATCTCAATTGTATAAAATTACTTCAAATGTGATTATTATTCACGGCACAGAAGATTCGTTAGTACCCTATTCTAATGTAGCTTTTATGGAAAAAGCATTTATAAACGCTAATAAAATAGAAAATATTTCCATAGAAAAAGCCGACCACTTTATTCCTTGGTCACATTATGAAATTATTAAAAAGAGTTTGTTGAATTTGGAGAACTAAACCTCTAAACTTCCGCCAAAAACTAGTTCTGCTGGACCCGTTAAAAACACATTTTTATAGGTATTGTTTTCCACATCAAAACTAATCGTTAGTTTTCCGCCTAAAACGTTAATATTTACGCGTTTTGCATCGGTTTTATAGGTCGAATGCATCGCAATTGCCACGCCAGTTGCACCAGTTCCACAAGACAAAGTTTCATCTTCCACTCCACGTTCATACGTACGAACTGAAAAAGTGTCAGCATCTAGTTGTTCTACAAAATTAATATTACAACCGCTTGCGTCGTATAAATCAGAATATCTTAATTTGGCACCAGTATTTTTTACATCAAATTGCTCTAAATCTTTCACCATTTGTACATGATGTGGCGATCCGGTATAAACATATTCATGTGTATCCAAATGCTTTACTTCAGTAACATCAATCATTTGCAACGCAATTAAATCTTTATCAAATTTCGCATAATGATAACCATCAGACGCTTCAAAATGTGCTTCATTTTCAATTACACCTAATTGTTTCGCAAAAGCTACTAAACAACGTCCGCCATTACCACACATTGTACTTGTGCTACCATCGGAATTATAATACACCATAGTAAAATCATATTTATCATGATTTTCTAATAAAATTAAACCATCGCCACCAATGCCAAAACGTCGGTCGCATAAGAATTCTATTAGTTTGGTATTATTTTTGGGAAATGTATTATTACGATTATCAATCATAACAAAATCGTTTCCGGTTCCTTGATATTTATAAAAATTTATTTGCATAGTACAAAGATATTTATTTTTTTGCACAAAATTGCATTAGGGATTGCAGCGGCATCCTCCGATGGACAAAAACAAGGGTTTGCCCGTAGCTTTTTGCCAATCGGAGATAGAGTGGAAAGCCCGACCTGTAAGGAAATGCACAAATGCTAAAAGCGTGTTAAACATTGTTAATCGTGCGTTAAACGGAATTTTATATTTAAAAAACCTAGTTATATTTACATTGTAAACAAATTAAAAAATGAAGAAAATGAAAAATTTAGGAAGTCTATTTATTGTATCATTAATGAGTGGTGCCGTTA
>JAZKHI010000161.1:0-8403 GCA_040385445.1 Bacteroidota bacterium
GAATCCAATTGATTTCCAATTTGCGAAATTTACGGTCCAACCCATCCAGGCAATTTGTTTAGGTGGTAATAATCTTTCGTCTTCTTTGTTGAAATAAAATAAGCCACCACAAATCCAATTATTCGGATCTTTATGCCATATTTCTAATTGTTCTTTTGATGGATTTTTCATATAATAGGTACGCGGATGACGCGGATTTGAATCGATTTATACTGATTTTTATAATTGTTTTGAAAAATTTAACCACATTGAATTAAATATTTTTTTTTAGTAAAAACATTTAATTCAAAATAATAAACATAGCTATATGGATTATTTTAAGCGTAGCGCCTAAACTTCAAAGTAAAACAAATTAATCTATGCGGTAAAATAAAAAAATTATATATCTAACTCAATTTCTTTCGGTGAATTGAAATCGATTTTTGTTTTTCTTAATTCGAAATTCTGACCTAAATATACCCTTCTAACCATTTCATCTTCAACCAATTCTTCAGGTTTTCCTGCTTTTAAAATCCCACCTTCAAACATTAAGTAGGTTTTGTCAGTAATTGCTAAAGTTTCTTGTACGTTATGGTCGGTAATTAATATTCCGATGTTTTTGTTTTTTAATTGGGCAACAATTCTTTGAATATCTTCAACGGCAACTGGGTCAACTCCCGCAAATGGTTCATCTAATAAAATGAATTTTGGGTCAGTTGCTAAACAACGCGCAATTTCCGTTCTTCTTCGTTCACCTCCAGATAATAAATCACCACGATTGGTACGAATATGACCTAAAGAAAACTCTTCAATTAAGCTTTCCATTTTGGCTTCTTGTTCTGCTTTGGTCAAATTTGTCAATTGTAAAACCGATAAAATATTGTCCTCAATACTTAGTTTTCTAAAAACTGAAGCTTCTTGTGCCAAATATCCAATTCCGTTTTGTGCACGTTTGTACATCGGGAAATCTGTAATATTCATATCATCTAAATAAATATTCCCAGAATTTGGTTTAACCAAACCTACAATCATGTAAAAAGAAGTGGTTTTTCCAGCTCCATTCGGACCTAATAAACCTACAATTTCTCCTTGATTTACTTCAACAGAAATCCCTTTTACAACACTTCTTTTTTTGTACGTTTTAACTAAATTTTCGGCTCTTAATTTCATATTATGCTGAATTTATTTCAGTATCTCTCTGAATTTATTTCAGTATCTCAAAAAAGATACTTGATTTTGATTTACAAATAAACGAATTATCGAATAAACGATTATACAAATTAACAATTATTTAGTTTTGCTTACGCTCTGTTCGGCTTATAGCCTCGAGTCTGCTTCTTCCAAAGCTTCCCAAAATTCGTAAGCTCTACGCAAATGAGGAATCACAATTGTTCCGCCAACTAATGTGGCAATACTCATGGCTTCCATCATTTCGGCTCTGTTAATTCCGTTTTTGTGTGCCGTTTCTAAATGATATTTAATGCAATCATCGCAACGTAAAACAGCCGAAGCAACTAAACCTAACAATTCTTTTGTTTTTACATCTAGCGCACCTTCCATGTAGGCATTGGTGTCTAAATTGAAAATTCTTTTAATAACTTTGTTGTCGTCCGCTAATAACTTTTCGTTCATTACAGAACGATATTCGTTAAATTCTTTGATTAAATCACTCATTATGCTGTGGTTGTTTTTTTATTGTTTTTATTATTTATGAAAGCACTAATAAAGATACTAATTTCGTATAAAATGATTAATGGAATCGTTACGATAACTTGACTAATTACATCTGGTGGTGTAACAATTGCTGCAATAATCAATATAATTACATAGGCCCATTTTCTGTATTCTCTTAAAAACGATGGCGTTACTAATCCTAAAGTCGATAGGAAATAAATAATTATCGGTAATTCGAAAACCAAACCAGTTGCTAAAGTGGTTGTTTTTACGGTTCCGATGTAAGAATTCACGTTAATATCATTTTTAATCACATCCGAAACAGAGAAGGTTGATAAGAAATTTAACGACAAAGGTGTCAATACAAAATAACCAAATCCAACTCCTAAAAAGAATAATAAAGACGAAATTACGATAAATTTCACTGCGTTATTTTTTTCTTTTTTATATAAAGCCGGACTAATGAAATTCCAGAATTGTAATAAAATATATGGAAAACTAATGATGAATCCGGCTGTAACACACGTCCAAACTAATAAGGAAATTTGCCCTTCAATTTCTGTGTTTTGAATACTGAAATTTAAAGTTGCATCGCAAAAACTCTTGTCTAAATCATATTTATGAGCCAAATCACAAAAAAACTGATAGGTAATAAAATCACCTTTCATTGGTCCGAAAATAATCTGCTGAAAAATGAAATCACTGAAGAACCAAGCGATTGTTCCTCCAATTAAAATAGCTGCTGAACTTCTAACTAATAACCATCTTAATTCCTCAAGATGATCTAAAAAAGTCATTTCGTTAATACTCTTTTTATTCTTTTTTGCCATTATACAATTCCTTCTTTTAAAATATCGTGTAAATGCAACACACCTTTGTAAGTTCCATTATCAATAACCATCAATTGTGTAATTTTATAATCTTCCAAAACATCTAAAGCTTCAGAAACTAAAACAGTTGAAGCAATTGATTTTGGATTTTTGGTCATAATATCTTTCGCAGTTAAATCAGAAAAAGTTTCTCTATCTGTTAACATTCTTCTAATATCACCATCTGTAATAATTCCAATAACCACATCGTTTTCAATTACAGCCGTAACACCTAAACGTTTTTCTGAAATTTCCATAATCACTTTCTTGATAGAAGCATCAGGCGCAACTTGTGGCGCATGCGTATTGTCTAACATGTCTTTTACACGCAATAATAGTTTTTTTCCTAAAGCTCCACCTGGATGATATTTTGCGAAATCTTCTGCTTGAAAATTTCTCAATTTCATCAAACAAACAGCAATCGCATCACCTAAAACCAATTGAGCGGTTGTACTATTTGTTGGCGCTAAACCAATCGGACAACATTCGGCATCTACATGTGCATTTAAAACTAAATCTGATGATGTTGCTAAAAAAGAAGTTGGATTGGCTGTCATTCCGATTAAAGTAGTTCCGAAACTCTTGATAATTGGCGCTAAAACCTTAATTTCTGGACTGTTTCCGCTTTTCGAAATACAAAGTACTAAATCACCTGTTTGAATCATACCTAAATCGCCATGAATCGCTTCAGCAGCATGTAAAAATATAGATGGTGTTCCAGTTGAGTTTAATGTAGCAACAATTTTTTGCGCAATGATGGCACTTTTTCCAATTCCAGTTACTACTAATCTTCCTTTTGATTCGAAGATAAGTTGCACGGTTTTGGCAAAATCATCTGTAAGATAATTTGTAAGTTTTTGGATACTTTCGCTCTGTGAAAGTATGGATTGCTTTGCGTTTTCTAGGATAGATTGTGTTGTATTCAAAATTAAATGAATTATATTTTTGTTTTTAAAGAATAGTTGTATCTTTATAATTGCAAATTTAGACAAAATTCAAATAATAATTGTCTAAAATTATTTGTTTATAAGTTCAACCCATTTTTTATGACAGAACAAAATATAGATTTATACAAAGAATTAAAAAAATACTTTGGATTTTCTCAATTTAAAGGATTACAAGAAAAAGTAGTTACGAGTATTATATCTGGTAATAACACGTTTGTTATTATGCCAACTGGTGGTGGAAAATCTTTATGTTATCAACTACCAGCTTTAGTTTTGGAAGGTACTGCAATTGTGGTTTCACCGCTTATTGCTTTAATGAAAAATCAAGTTGACGCCATAAGAAGTATGGGTTCAGATGTTGGAGTGGCGCATGTATTAAATTCATCTTTAAATAAAACGGAAGTCAATCAGGTTAAAGCAGATATTTTATCTGGTAAAACCAAAATGCTTTATGTTGCTCCTGAATCACTTACGAAAGAAGATTATATTCAATTCTTACAATCTGTAAAGATTTCATTTGTAGCGATTGATGAAGCACATTGTATTTCGGAATGGGGACACGATTTCCGACCAGAATACAGAAACTTAAGAAGTATTATCAAACAATTAGGCGATGTGCCAATTATTGGACTTACAGCAACGGCTACTCCAAAAGTACAAGAAGATATCTTGAAAAACTTAGATATGCCAAATGCGAATACATTCAAAGCTTCTTTTAACAGACCAAATTTATATTACGAAATACGTCCGAAAACGAAAAACGTTCAAGGCGATTTAATACGATTCATTAAGCAACACAAAGGAAAATCCGGTGTCATTTATTGCTTAAGTCGAAAAAAAGTGGAAGAAATTGCACAAGTTTTACAAGTAAATGGAATTTCTGCCGTTCCTTATCATGCCGGTTTAGATGCGAAAACACGTGCTAAACATCAAGATATGTTCCTTATGGAAGATGTAGATGTGGTAGTGGCAACTATTGCTTTCGGTATGGGAATTGACAAGCCAGACGTTCGTTTCGTAATTCACCACGATATTCCAAAATCACTTGAAAGTTATTATCAAGAAACGGGTAGAGCCGGAAGAGATGATGGTGAAGGAATTTGTTTGGCATATTATTCTTATAAAGATATTGAAAAGTTAGAGAAATTCATGTCGGGTAAACCAATTGCTGAACAAGAAATTGGCTATGCTTTGTTGCAAGAAGTTGTGGCTTACGCCGAAACCTCAATGTCTAGAAGAAAATATTTACTGCATTATTTCGGTGAAGAATTTGACGATGTAAATGGCGATGGTGCAGATATGGATGACAATGTTAGAAATCCAAAGAAAAAAACAGAAGCAAAAGACCAAATTGTTACTTTATTAGAAGTAATTAACGATACAAAACAGTTATTCAAACCTAAAGAAGTCATTTTAGCTTTAGTAGGTAAAATTAACGCGATAATTAAAGCACAAAAAATAGATACACTTAGAACTTTTGGAAGTGGAAAAGACCACGACGAAAAGTATTGGATGGCATTAATCCGTCAAGTTTTAGTGGCAGGATTAGTATCAAAAGATATCGAAAGTTACGGTGTGTTAAAAGTTACGAAAGCGGGTAATGATTTTATCAAAAAGCCGTATTCGTTTATGGTAGCTGAAGATCACGAGTTCAGTGAAGAAGAAGATGAAAACATCATCGCAGCTGCAAAATCTACTGGAACGGCTGACGAAGCTTTAATGGCGATGTTGAAAGATTTACGTAAAAAAGAAGCCAAGAAACATAGTGTGCCGCCGTTTGTAGTTTTCCAAGATCCATCTTTGGAAGATATGGCGCTGAAATATCCAATTTCTATTGATGAATTAAGTAATGTTCACGGAGTTGGAGAAGGAAAAGCGAAGAAATTCGGAAAACCATTTATCGAATTAATTTCGAGATATGTAGAAGATAACGATATTATTCGACCGGATGATTTAGTAGTGAAATCTACGGGTGCGAATTCGGCGAATAAATTATATATCATTCAAAATATTGATAGAAAATTAGCTTTAGACGATATCGCTTCTGCTAAAGGATTAAAGTTTGATGATTTGTTAAAAGAAATGGAACAAATTGTGTTTTCTGGAACAAAACTGAATATAAAATACTGGATTGACGATATTTTAGACGAAGATCAACAAGAAGAAATTCATGAATATTTTATGGAATCCGAATCAGATAGTATCGAAAAAGCCTTAAAAGAATTTGATGGCGATTACGACACCGAAGAATTAAGATTAATGCGAATTAAGTTTATCAGCGAAGTAGCGAATTAAAATAATAATTATAAACCCAAACTAAAAATCCAAATTCCACTTTTTTATAAATTGGAATTTGACACGAGCTTTAGCGAATTGGCGAAGCAATTTTTTTTTATTTTTCTTCAAAAACTTCTCCTCTATGAGGTCGTAAAGCATCTCTAAAGGTAATCATATCTGCTTCTTCTACAACTAAATAAGCAATAGCATACATTTCGTTTAAAATTTCAAAACCTGTGATTTTTAGTGCATAATTTTCTTTTTCTAAAAATTCTTTCAAATGAATTTCGTGATGTTCCGCTGTTTTCGCAGAAGCTGGTCCACGAAAATCCCAAAGTAACTTTATTTTTCTGTTCATGATTTTAAAATAAAAATCAAAGGTAAGTTTTTAGTACTTTTGAAAAAACGAAATTCACTATGAAATTTTTATATTCTTTTCTTCTCGTGGGAACTTTGGCTTTTTCTCAGCAACTTACTTTAGAACAAGCCAATCATTTAGCGAGTTTACCAATCAAATGCTTACAACAAGAATATCCTAATAAACTAAATCAATTATTGCTAGACGGAACAGAATTGCAAGCACCAAAAGTGTTACATCCAGCTTTTTATGGCTGTTTTGATTGGCATTCTTCGGTTCATGGACATTGGAGTTTGATGTATTTATTGAATAATTTCCCAAATATTGCCAACAAAGAAGCTATTATTGAAAAACTGAAAATAAATCTTTCTTCAGCAAATATTCAACAAGAAATTTTATACTTTTCTAAAACGCACGAAAAATCGTATGAACGAACGTATGGTTGGAATTGGCTTTTAAAACTACAACTAGAATTAGAAATTTCTAAAGAACCTTTTGCTAAAGAATTAGCTCAAAATTTAAAACCACTTTCTAATTTAATCGTACAGCGTTACATTGAGTTTTTGCCAAAACTTTTATATCCAGTCCGAGTGGGAACACATAACAACACGGCTTTCGGATTGTCAAATGCTTGGGATTATGCACTTTTTTCTAAAAATGTTGAATTGCAAAATAGTATCAGATTAAACGCACTTCGAATGTTTCAAAATGACGTAAATTGCCCATTTGATTGGGAACCAAGCGGAACAGATTTTCTTTCTCCATGCATGGAAGAAGCAGGTTTGATGCAACGTATTTTACCAGAAAAAGAATTTTTAGTTTGGATGAAAAAATTCGCACCACAATTATTTTCTAAGAAATGGCATTGGGATGTGGCACAGGTTTCAGACAGAACCGATGGTCATTTGGTACATTTAGACGGATTGAATTTTAGTCGTGCTTGGAACATGTATGCTTTGGTAAAAGCGTATCCAAAATCGTTTTCACATTTGAAACCTTTGGCCGATGAACATATGAATTTTTCATTACCATCTGTTGTTGACGGAAATTATGAAGGAGAACATTGGTTGGCTTCTTTCGCTTTACGTGCATTTGAAGAGAAAAAATAAAACGATTTGTTACCTTTGCAGTATTAAAATAAAACTATGCCACGCGAACTACTTATTCAAGTTTCTCCAGAAATGGCGAATAACGAAGAAATGTTATACCAACATGTTTCTAAATTAGTACATACTTCTGTATCTGATTTACAAAAAATTGTGGTGGTAAAACGCTCTATTGACGCCCGACAAAAAGCCATAAAATTCAATTTAAAACTAAATATTTACTTTAAAGATGAGGTGTTTACCGAATCTAAAATTGAATTACCAAATTATCCGAACGTTACAAATAAGCAAGAAGTTATTGTAATTGGTGCTGGTCCTGCTGGATTATTCGCGGCTTTGCAATTAATTGAATTAGGTTTAAAACCAATTGTTTTAGAACGAGGAAAAGATGTTCGTGGTAGAAGAAGAGATTTAAAAGCGATTAATGTTGACGGAATTGTCAACCCAGATTCAAACTATTGTTTTGGAGAAGGTGGAGCAGGAACGTATTCTGACGGAAAATTATATACACGTTCTAAAAAACGTGGCGATGTAGATAGAATTTTACAATTATTAGTGGCTTTTGGTGCAACGGAAGAAATTTTGGTAGAAGCGCATCCACATATTGGAACCAATAAATTACCACAAATCATTCAAGATATTCGAGATAAAATTATCGAATGTGGCGGACAAGTTTTATTCGAAACTCGAGTTACAGATATTTTAGTTAAGAATAATGAAGTAGACGGAATTGTGACTCAAAACGGAGAAACGATTCATTCTAAAAAAATCATTTTAGCAACCGGACATTCGGCTCGTGATATTTTCGAATTATTACATAAAAAAGATATTTTCATCGAAGCGAAACCTTTCGCATTAGGCGTTCGCGCAGAACATCCTCAAGAATTAATTGATAAAATTCAGTATTCTTGTGATTTCCGTGGCGAATTTTTACCACCATCACCATATTCAATCGTAAAACAAGTAAACGGACGTGGAATGTACTCGTTTTGTATGTGCCCAGGTGGTGTAATTGCGCCTTGTGCCACAGCAGATGGAGAAGTAGTTACAAATGGTTGGAGTCCAAGTAAACGGGATCAAGCTACGGCCAATTCTGGAATTGTTGTCGAATTACGTTTGGAAGATTTTAAACCTTTTCAAAAATTCGGACCTTTAGCAGGAATGGAATTTCAAAAACAAATTGAACAAAAAGC
>JAZKHI010000162.1:0-3174 GCA_040385445.1 Bacteroidota bacterium
TCTTGGTTAGAAAGTGCTACAACAACACTTAATTTTTCAATTAAACTGTCTTTCTCTACAGGAATCCATTTTTTATAATCACTATCAAAACGAAAAGTTTGGATGTCTTTTTCTGTATAGCCGTTTGGAATTAACAACGAATCATATTCTATAAATAACTTAAAAGCTGTAGAATCTTTAACTTTTAAATTGTTTACTCTATATGCCGTTTTATTTTTGGTTACATTTATAAAACTTGATTCAAATTGAGGAATATCAATATATCGTAATTCTTCAATTGCATATTTTTTAGTTTCATATTCCGCATAGTTTTTCGCAACACTATTGTTCAAATTTAGTTTAGAATCTAATGCTTCTAAATCATAATTTCTATCAGCTTTAATAAATTGATCAACTTTTACATCAATTTTATCAATCAAAACCTTATTCTTAAATAGTTTTAACTCAACATCCTTATTATCAATATTTGTAAGTTTATCTTCAAACTGATTGTCTGTAATTTTAACTGGTTTATCGTTTGCTGTTAACGAATAATCCGAATTCTCTAATTGATTTGGAGTATTTATAAAACCATTTAAATAAATATTTCTATCCTCATTTTTAAACCCAATTAAATTTTTCAATTCAATTAAATGATTTGAACTTGCAATTTCCCTTGTATAAATTTTAAGATTTTTAATTTTGTAACTATATAATGCTTCATTAGGCAAAGTAAAAAAGATAGTATTTAAACCATTTTTCAACCAAGAGGCACTTATTTTTTCTTCAACATTTTGCCATTCGTTAGAGAATTTTACAACATATCCACCAACTACTTTATTGAAATTCACACTTTTTGAAGGAAGTGTTGATTTATCAATTCCTTTTAAATCATAGGATAAATAAATTTCTTTTCCTGAAAGGTCATTCTCATTGATATTTATTTTAAAAATGTTATCATAAATAAAATCAAAATCACCTTTTTTATTAATCCCTATTTTTCCTTCTTTTAAATCAGAAGAATATACAACATTATTAGTA
This sequence comes from Bacteroidota bacterium, assembly GCA_040385445.1. Classification (GTDB taxonomy): domain Bacteria; phylum Bacteroidota; class Bacteroidia; order Flavobacteriales; family Flavobacteriaceae; genus Flavobacterium. Next base: position 1,021 of record JAZKHI010000162.1, read on the forward strand.
GCTCTGTTTTCTAATTTGATTTTTGTTCCAACAGCATTTTTACTATCTATTTTTGAATTAGAATCATTATAAGCAATGTTAGAAGGATTAAAAAGAGGTTCACTATTACCTACATAATAGTTTTTCGATTGCGGATTCAATTTAACTTTGATGTAATTTTTCATCAATTCATTTGAATAAGCAAAATAGCCAGAATTAAAAAAGCTTAGTATTAAGAAATAAACAAAATACTTATTAATTCTGTTGTTTTTAAAAAAATGATACATATTAGAGGAGAATAAATTTATTTAGTAAAAGGATATTGTCTTGAAATTTAATTAATGATAACTTTAAAAACTTTATTGTCTTCTTTAGTTTTTAAATGCACAAAATACACACCTGAAAAATCAAAGTGGAATTTTATCATATCAGTATTTAAGTCTTTGTAATTTAACAGTTGGATTAATTTACCATTAATATCGGTAATCTTTACTTCAACAAATTCGTTGTTGCTTTTTGAAAGTTGAAGCGTAATTTCTTCATTTGTTTTACTTGGATTAGGATATAATGAAATAAAACTTTCTCGGCTTGAAATTACTTTAAACGCAAACTTATCTTCACAAACACCATTGGTAACTTCTAATACATAATCGCCTTCAGTTTCTAATTGAATCGTATTTTCAGTTCCTAATATTTGTTCTTCTTTCTTCCAAGTATATTGAAGTTTTGTATCGGATTTCAATATCTCTGGGGAAACAACCACCAAATTATTTTCATTTAAATTCCAGCTTTCTTTTAACTTAACTTGAAATTTATGTGCATCTTTTATTTCTACTGCAATATTTTTTTTGTTTTTATAAACATCAATTACTTCAATGTTATATTTTCCTTCTGGCAAATCATTAATGATATATTTTGAATTCTCTACATAATAATTTTTATGAAGTTTGTCATTACTTACTGTAATATTAAATGGAAAATTACCTTCAACGAAATCTAAATGAAGCGCTGTTGCTTCTCCACATTCACTTAAAGTTCTTGAAAAAACATACATTTCAGGAGCTTTAATAAAAATAAACCTGGAATCGCTTGCTAAATTAATATTCTCGAAAACTATATCTTTATCAGAATTAAAGACACCAACATAATGTTTTCCAGAATACAAATCAATGGATTCATCAGCATTAGTGTGAGATACGTATAAATAAATTCTCTCATTTACAAGCAAGGTATCAATAACACTATCTAATAATTCTTTATTAATTTTTAACTTAAAAAGTCTGGCATCTGTTGCTTCTAAATGCTTTTTAAAATGCCAAATCTTATAATTTTCAGTTGCTAATTCATTATGATTAGGTATCATTTTAGCTTTACCATTATGACCCCACATCGCATAATTATTATTTGAAAATAGAGTTTCGGTATACAGTTCTAATCCCTGAAGATTATGATTATAACTTTTATTTCTATTGTAAAAATTGGCGCTATCATTACCCATACCAGTAACATCTTTAGAAAAAGAAGCTAATGAAGCAGGATTCCATATTGTATCATTTTTTACACTTCTATAATATTGTTTGTCTGCTAAAGAAAAGCCATATTTTAAGGATAAATAAGTTTCAATTTTTTCTTTATGAAATTTACTTACTACTTTAGGAATAAAAATAATCTCTAATATATTCTCATCCTTACTATTTACTAAGTCAATAAACAGTTTACCCTTTTTTGAGAAAGTTGGGTCATTGTGCAAATAACTTACAATTTTAGCGCTTTTATTAGTGTCTAAAACTGTTATGGTGTCATTTTGCTTAACCACATTTTTATTGGAAATTTTTATGGTTTTATTGCCATACTTTAAAGACACAATCTGTTTTTCAGTAGAATTATCCGTTTTGTAAGCTATAAAAAATGAAAATTGATTACTATAAATTTTATAATTACTTTCTAATTTTTCTAAGGGACAATTGTAATTATAACTCAAACAATTCGTCACAGTATCATTTTTCAACCATAATGTCGCGTTGTTTTTTATATAATCTACTTGACTGAAGGAACTTATACTTATAAAAAAGAAAAGTACTTTTGTGATGTATTTTAGCATACTTATTTAAATTTGGGCCAAAAGTACACAAATATTTTAATTAATTTGTAGGTATTTATACCTGTTTTTTGATG
>JAZKHI010000163.1:0-2869 GCA_040385445.1 Bacteroidota bacterium
TTAAATAATTTTCTTAACTTTAATCCGAAATAGTAACTTATTTCGGATTTTTTATTTAAAATTATAACTGATGAAGATAAATCACTTACAAATTGAAATTGATGGAATTGATAAAGAAATTCTTCGAAATTTAATGGAAGACGCCAGAAAACCCATTCTTCAAATTGCCAATAAACTCGGAATTTCAGGTGCTGCCATTCATCAACGTTTAAAAAAACTAGAACAAGCTGGCGTAATTTCGGGTTCGAAATATGTGGTCGACAACAAAGTTTTAGGTTATAAAACCATGGCGTTTATTGGTATTTATTTAGACAAAGCTTCCAGTAATACAGAAACCGTAAAAGAACTTAGAAAAATTCCAGAAGTATTAGAATGTCATTATACGACCGGAAATTGGAGTATTTTAACCAAAATTATTTGTAGAGATAACGAACATTTAATGCAATTGTTAAATCTAAAAATTCAAAGCATCAATGGTGTTTCTCGCACAGAAACCTATATTTCATTGGAACAACAGATTGAAAGACAAATTCAATTGTAATTTACGATTTGTGGTTTAGGATTTACGAAGTATAAAAAAGTCCGCCAAAATGAATTGACGGACTTTTTATAACATTTTTTAGAATTTAATCTCTCGAGCCTAAAATTCTATATGCCCAATATAATAAAGAAGCTAAAGCACCTAAAGCAGCAACTAAATACGTTCTGGCAGCCCATTTTAAAGAGTCTTCTGCGCCAGCATATTCTTCTTGACCTAACATGTTTTTATTTTTCAACCAAGCTAAAGCTCTGTTACTTGCATCGTATTCTACTGGTAACGTAATGAAACTGAAAAGCGTTGCAATTGCCATTAAAGCCAAACCAGCAATAGCCACATAATAGCCAATTCCAGATTTTGAAGCAATCCCTAAAATAAGTCCACCCATAATTAACCATTGCGACATACTTGACGAAATATTAACCATTGGCACCATTTTAGAACGCATCGTTAACCATTCATAAGCTTGAGCGTGTTGTACAGCATGTCCACATTCGTGAGCTGCCACCGCAGCTGCAGCCGCATTACGTTGGTTGTAAACGGCTTCCGATAAATTTACCGTTTTATCCGCAGGATTATAATGGTCTGTTAATCTTCCAGGTGTAGAAATTACTTTTACATCACGAATTCCGTGATCTGCTAGCATTTTTTCTGCTATTTCAGCACCAGACATTCCGTTTCTTAAGGTCAGTTTTGAATAATGTTCAAACTTACTTTTTAAGCGCGAACTTACTAACCAACTGAAAAGAGCAATTACTCCTATCAAAATATAATATCCAAACATAATTTTTGTTTTTAATTTTAAAATTTAAAGTTACAAAATAAGCATCAAATTATGAGCCAAATTTAAAAAATGACAAGTTGTCAATGTTGATTTATTATTTGTAGAAGGAAACGAAATATTGTTACAAGAAAAAACCAACCCAAAGTTTGTCACTCTGAAAGAGTCTCTCACAATATAATTCACGACAGTATTAAAAACAAACAATAAGAGATCCTTTCAGGATGACAAGTTTGCGTTTACTATGTGAGTAATTGGAACACAGATTTAAAGGATTTATCAGATTAAATAAATTCGAACAATTCGAACAATTCGATAATTCGTGGCAAAAAAAGCACAAAGTTTGTCACTCTGAAAGAGTCTCCACAAGTTTTTTGACACCCCGCCCTACGGGCACCCCTCTAAAAGAGGGGAATAAAAAAACCGCAGATTTACAGAACATAATCTGTGAATCTGCGGTTAATATTTATCAGCGCTTCGACTTCGCTCAGCGTGACATAACTATCCTACCAAATTAATAATTTTACCAGGAACGATAATCACTTTATTTGGCGTTCTGCCTTGTAATTGCGCTTGTGTTCTTTCATCAGCCATTACGATTTCTTCAATTTGAGCTGCTGTTAAATCTAACGGCAACTTAATTGTGAAACGCATTTTTCCGTTGAATGAAACTGGATATTCTTTTTCAGATTCCACTAAATATTTTTCTTCAAATTTTGGAAAAGCAACTGTTGAAATGGAACCTTCGTGACCTAAACCACTCCATAATTCTTCAGCAATATGTGGTGCATATGGCGAAACTAAAAGCGCTAAGGGTTCTAAGATTGCTTTATGATTACATTTTAATTGTTGCAATTCGTTTACGCAAATCATAAATTGAGAAACCGACGTGTTGAAAGAGAAATTCTCAATGTCTTCCGTTACTTTTTTAATGGTTTTATGTAAAGACTTGTACATTTCTGAAGTTGGTTCATCGTTTACAATAACTGAACCATTATCATCAAAGTATAATCTCCATAATTTTTTCAAGAAACCAGAAACTCCAGTAATACCAGCTGTATTCCAAGGTTTAGATTGCTCTAACGGACCTAAAAACATTTCGTACAAACGTAAGGTATCTGCTCCGTATTCTTCACAAATGTCATCTGGATTCACAACGTTATACCAACGTTTTGACATTTTTTCTACTTCACGACCAACAAAATATTTACCATTTTCAGTAATAAATTCAGCATCTTTAAATTCAGGAATCCAATTTCTTAATTTGTCTAAATCAATTTCATCTGAAGCATTTACAAGATTTACATCTATTCTAATTTCTTCAGTTTCATATTCCGATTTTAGATTTTTAGAAACATATTTGTTTGTTCCAGAAACTCTATAAACTATCGCACTCATTCCTAAAATCATTCCCTGATTAATCAGTTTTTTGAATGGTTCTTCGGTTGGCGCATAACCTCTGTCTTTTAAGAATTTATTCCAAAAACGAGAGTATAATAAATGTCCGGTTGCGTGCTCGCTTCCACCAATGTATAAATCGACACTTTCCC
>JAZKHI010000164.1:0-28157 GCA_040385445.1 Bacteroidota bacterium
TCAAACGGAAAAATATCCAAAGGAATATCTATATTTTCATTAGCTAAAGCAAAATCTTTATTGGTTTGCTCAATTAATTTAAAATACAAATGTTCTTCTTCAGCTTGTTCAATTAAAGCGTCTATTGTTACTGGTGTTTGATACATTCTATCTATACGTTTCTATTCATTAATTTTTCTCCAAACAATCTCAAAATCATTTTTTTATCTTCAGAAATATTCATTTTTCCCAAAGTTTCAAAAGCTTTTTCGGTATAATTTGCAATCGCATCTTGTGTCGCTTTGCTCGCACCAGAAGTGTTAAAAATATCTTTTACTGAATTTATTTTATCTGTATTATCATTCGGTTGAATCGAAAATAAATGTAATAATTGTTGTTTGTTTTCTTCGTTTGAAAACTCCATGGCTTTTAAATACAAATATGTTTTTTTGTTTTCAATAATGTCGCCACCAACTTGTTTTCCAAACGTTTCTGGATTTCCAAAAGCATCTAAATAATCGTCTTGTAATTGGAAGGCAATACCTAAATTCAATCCGAAATTGTAAATTAAATCGGCATTTTCTTCTGAAGTTTCAGCAACAATCGCACCCATTTTCATCGCTGCGCCTAATAAAACAGCTGTTTTGTATTCAATCATTTTTAAATACTCCGGAATGGTCACATCATCACGCGTTTCAAAATCTACATCGTATTGTTGGCCTTCACAAACTTCTAAAGCGGTTTTGCTAAATAATTTCGCTAAAGCTTGAAATATTTTTGGTTCGTAGGCTTCAAAATATTGATAGGCTAAAATTAACATCGCATCACCAGATAAAATCCCAGTATTAATGTTCCATTTTTCGTGAACGGTTTCATTTCCGCGTCGCAATGGCGCATCGTCCATAATATCATCATGAACTAAAGAGAAATTATGAAATACTTCTACGGCTTTTGCAGCAGAAATGGCTTTTTTATAATCACCATCGAAAATATCTGCCGCCATTAAAGTTAAAACAGGGCGAATTCTTTTTCCGCCTAGCGATAGAATATAATCTATAGGTTCGTATAAATTTTTAGGTTGTTTGTTAATATGTAAGTTAGAAAACTCCTCTGTAATAGCACTCTGGTATTCTGATAATGTAAGCATACTTGTAATTTTTGGTAAATTTAAGCTAATAATTGCAAAATCACTCATTTATTCAAATGTTAAATTTATGTGAAGATTACGGAAACTATTTTAGTTTCTAAAGTTTCCGTTATACATTTGTCGAATAATTTTAACTTCATATAAGATGACAAATACAAAATGGAACCTAAATGTAAATCAATCTGATTTTATGGTTAGAGCAAAAAATTCAATTATTGCTTATATGGATAGTTCATTTAATAAACTTTCAAGTTCAATTGATATCGTTAATAATCAACTAATTAATGCCAATTTGGAATTTGTTTTGGATGTGAATAAAAAGGAAGGCAAACTAGAACATATTGACAGTAATTTAAAATTAAGAGATTATATGAATTTAAGTGAATATCCTTTGGTTGTTTTTAAATCGATTTCTTATGAAAAAATAAATGAGAATATCAATTTTGTAAAAGGTTACTTAACCATAAACAACATTACTAAAGTGGTAGAATTGGATGCGAAAATTGTAGAATTAGAAAATAGCACTACTTTTTCAAAAGTATTGGTTGAAATAATTGGTGAAATTAATCGTCAAGATTTTGGTTTGTATTCCAATTCCAATTTAGAAAGCAATGGCTTACAAGTGGGCTATAACTTAAACTTAACGGCCAATTTAGAATTTACAACTAACTAACTCAATTAATTAAAAAATGACACTTACTCTAATTATAATATTGGCTCTTGTTTATGGAATTAATTTATTCATGAATCAAGAACAATTCGGAAAAAGACCAACTGGAAGCAGATTAGAGCTAATTAAAAGTTCTCCAAATTATAAAAATAATTCATTTCAAAATTTGAGTCATACACCAAGTTTAACAGAAGGTGTTTCTATGACTTCCGTATTGAAAGAGTTTTTGTTTAAAAAAAATGAATTGAAAAAACCTAATCAAACTATTCCATCAGAAAAAACGGATTTATTAGAATTGAATCCTTTGGAAAATGTTGTGGTTTGGTTTGGACATTCGTCTTATTTCATACAAGTTGATGGAAAGAAAATATTGGTTGATCCCGTTTTAAGCGGTTCTGTATCGCCACTTTCTTTTACGAATAAGGCTTTTAAAGGAACGGATGTTTATACGGCTGAGGATTTTCCAGAAATTGATTATTTGTTTATTTCTCATGATCATTGGGATCATTTAGATTATAAAACGATTATGCAATTAAAACCTAAAATTAAGAAAATCATTTGCGGATTAGGAACTGGTGCGCACCTTGAGTATTGGGGGTTTGATAGAGATTTAATTATTGAAAAAGATTGGAATGAAACTATTGCACTTGAAGATGGTTTTGTAGTAAATACTGTTCCAGCCAGACATTTTTCAGGAAGAAGTTTTATCAGAAATAAAGCACTTTGGATGTCGTTTGTGTTACAAACACCAACTTCAAAATTATTCCTAGGTGGCGATAGCGGATACGATTCGCATTTTGAAGCTGTAGGTAAACAATTTGGACCATTTGATTTGGTTTTTCTAGAAAACGGTCAATATGATAAAAGTTGGAAATACATTCACATGACGCCAAATGAAGTGCTACAAGCTGCTATTGATTTAAATGCAAAAGCATTGTTTCCAGTACATTCATCCAAATTTGTATTAGCAAATCACAATTGGAATGAACCACTTTCTAAAATAAGTGAATTGGCTGAAGCTACTGAAATTAGACTATTTACACCATTAATTGGTGAGAAGACAAATATTAATGCGAAAAAAGTTTTCCCGAAATGGTGGGAATTTTCGAATTAAAAACTAGGTTAAAGTAAATGTTAAATTTCTGTGAAGATTAAGGAAACTATTTTAGTATTAGAAGTTTCCAATCTATCTTTGCACTCGAAAATAAAATCCATAAAAGGGTTTATTAGAAAAAATCCCAAATAAAATGAAAGAGAAAATCATCAAAAAAGCAACAGATATGTTTTTGAAATTAGGTTTCAAGAGCGTAACTATGGATGATATTGCTGGAGAAATGTGTATTTCTAAAAAAACTATTTACAAATATTTTTGTAACAAAGAAGTTTTAATTGAAGAAGGAACCGCAGCAATTCATAATGAAGTTCATCAAATAATTGATGAAATTGTAGCAAAAAACTACAACGCCATTGAAGAGAATTTTGAGATTAGAAAAATGTTTAAAGAAATGTTTAAATCGGTAAATGATTCACCGATTTATCAATTGAAAAAACATTATCCAGAAATTTATTCTAAAATGATGGCGAATAAATTAGACGATTGTAATGTCATGTTTAGACAAAATATCGTCAAAGGAATTTCTCAAGGCTTGTATAGAGAAAGCTTAGATATAGAAAAATACATTAGGTTTTATTACATGTTAATATTCACAATTAATGAAACTATTGCTTCAGAAAAAGAAGCGCTAGAATTAGAGTTAGACGCATTAGAATATCATACACGAGCAATGGCAACATTAGCTGGAATTATAGAATTAGAAAAACAATTACACTTAAATAATAATTAATACATCGATAGAATGAAAATAAATTTTAAATTATTTCTTTTTCTTTTGGGTTCAATTAGCGGTTTTTCGCAAACTGAAACTTCGACTTCAAGTTTCACTTTGCAACAAGCCATTGAGCAAGCACAAAAGAACAATTACAGCGTAGTCAACGCCAATAGAGATTTAGAAATTGCCAAACAAAAAAAATGGGAAACCACCACAATGGGTTTACCACAATTAACAGGTTCAGCAAATTACCAAAACACTTTTGAATTTCAAAAACAAGGAGCAGCAGCCAACGCATTCAATCCAATGGCAGATCCAAATGAAATTACATTATTAGCTTTTGGAACAAAACACACCGCAATTGGTAATTTAACTTTAAGTCAGTTAATTTTTGATGGTTCGTATTTAGTGGGTTTACAATCGGCTAAAACGTATTTAAAAATTTCTGAAAATGCACAAGTAAAGACCAATCAGGAAATTAAAGAAATTGTAATTAACTCATACGGGAATGTGCTTTTAGCAGATGAAAGTATTTTAATTATCAATAAAAATAAAGTGGTTTTAGAAAAAATTATTTCAGACACTAAAGAGATTTATAAAAATGGTTTAATTGAAGAAGAGAATATTGAACAACTTCAAATTACACTAAATTCTGTAAATAACGCTTTAGATAATGTAACCAAACAAAGAGTTATCGCTTTAAATATGGTGAAATTATTGATGGGAATTAATTTAGATGAACCAATTGTTTTAACAGACAAATTAACCACATTGACTCAAGATAATATCGATTTGCAAATCTTAGCTTCAGAATTCAATGTGAATAATAACATCGATTATCAAATTGGGAAAAACCAAGAAGAAAGCAAAAGATTGATGGTGAAATTTGAAAAAAGTAAAGCTTTACCATCTTTAGGCGCACAATTGAACTTTGGTTATAACGCTTTTTCAAATGAATTTACGTTTTTTAATTCTGACCAAAAATGGAGCAATTATTCTAATGTTGGTGTAGGTTTAACCGTTCCAATTTTCAGTAGTGGTGCAAGAAGTTCTCGTGTGCAACAAGCCAAAATCGATTTAGAAAAATCAAGAACTGCACTTACTGAAACGGAGCAAAAATTAAAATTACAACATCAAAAAGCAAAAAGCGATTACGAATATAGCATCAATCAATACAATAATGCGCAAGCGAATTTAAAATTGGCAGAACGTATCGAAAACAAACAACAAGTTAAATTCAAAGAAGGTTTGTCTTCTAGTTTTGACTTCGCGGAAGCACAAAAACAATTATATACTGCTCAACAAGAAGTATTACAAGCCATGCTTGACATTGTAAACAAAAAAGCAACATTAGAAAAATTATTAAACTAACTATAAAAATTAATTTAGATATGAAAAAAGTATTAATAATAGCCGCTAGTTTTTTACTAGTAGCTTGTGGAGGAAAATCTACAGACGATTTAATAAAAGATAAAGATTTAACAGCATTAAAAACTAAAAAAACAGAACTTCAAGCAGAAATTGCAAAAATTGATGCGGCTTTATTAGGCGGAGGAAAAGCTCCAGAAGCGGAAGCTTTAGTTTCTGTATTAACTGTAAAAGATACCGTTTTCAATCATTATTTAGAAATTCAAGGTAATGTTGATACCAAAGAAAATATATTAATTCAACCAGAATTTAGCGGAACATTAACTTCTTTAAATGTAAAAGCTGGACAAAGAGTTTCAAAAGGTCAAATCTTAGGAAGAGTGGATGATGCTGGAATGTCTCAGCAATTAGCAAGTATCGAAAATCAATATGCTTTAGCTAAAACTACTTTCGAAAGACAAAAAAATCTTTGGGATAGAAAAATTGGTTCTGAAATTCAATATTTACAAGCACAAACTCAAATGATTTCTGCTCAAAAATCGGTAGCACAAATGAGAGCTCAGGTTTCAAAAACATTAATTCGTGCGCCATTTTCTGGAACAATTGATGAGGTTTTTGTAGAACGCGGACAAGTAGTTTCTCCAAACCCACAAGGTTTAATGAGAATCGTAAACTTATCAAATATGTATGTTTCTACAACAGTTCCTGAAACGTATATCGGAAGATTAAAAGTAGGTACAACTGTAGATGTTTTCTTAACTTCTTTAGGAAAAACATATAAAGGAAAAATTCGTCAAGTTGGAAGTTTCATTAATCCAAGTAACAGAAGTTTTGGTATTGAAGTAAGTGTGCCAAATCCAGATAATTTATTACGTCCAAATCAGGTTGCAAAACTTAAAATTGTTGATTATACAGCTAAAAATGCTTTAGTTGTTCCAACAAATGTGGTACAAGAAGATGGTGAGAAAAACAAATTCGTTTTTGTAGCTACAAAGATAAATGGTAAAAAAGCTGTTGCTAAAAAAGTAATTGTAACTATTGGAAAATCATCTGATAATGTTACTGAAGTTTTAAGCGGATTATCTGCAAATGATGTGGTTGTAACCGAAGGTGTAAACACTATTTCTGACGGAATGAAATTAAATTTCTAAAAATAAATGTTTTAAGTTTCAGGTTTCAAGTTGTTTATAAATCAACTAAAAAAACCTGAAACTTAAAACCTGAAACAAAATAAATATATGAGTCATCAAAGTAAAGAATTCGGAATATCGAGTTGGGCTGTAGACAATAGAGTTACAGTATATATCTTGACATTGCTTATTGTTATTACAGGAATTATTGCCTATGTAACAATGCCACGTGAAGATTTCCCAGAAATTATTGAAAACAAAATATACATTTCTTCAGTTTTCCCTGGAAACTCTGCAGAAGATGTAGAAAAACTAATTGTAAAACCTCTAGAAAAGGAAATTAAAAACATTACTGGAGTAGAGAAAATTACTTCAAGTTCATTCCAAGACTACGGAATGATCATTGTTGAGTTTGGCGATAAAGTAGGTATCGAAGATGCTAAAACGAAAGTAAAAGACAAAGTAGATGTTATTAAAGCAGATACAGATTGGCCAAATTTAGATAACGGAAGTAAAGTGGAACCAAGTGTTTTTGAATTGAATATTTCGGAAGAAGTGCCAATTTTGAACATCAACTTGAAAGGAAATTATACTACGCAACAATTAAAAAAATACGGAGAATTACTTCAAGATGATATTGAAGAAATCCCAGAAGTTAAAAAAGTGGACATTTTAGGTGTTGATGATAAAGAAGTTGAAATTGCGGTAGATATTTTCAAAATGACTGCCGCTCAAGTTTCTTTTGATGAAATTCAGAATGCGGTAAAATATGAAAATATGACACTTTCTGGAGGGAATTTAATTTCTCAAGGTTCTCGTAATAATATTAGAATTGTTGGGGAAATCAAAGATCCAAAAGAATTAGAAAACGTAATTGTGAAATCATTCGGTGGAACAGTTTACTTAAAAGATATTGCAGTTGTTAGTTTCAAAGAAAAAGAAAAAACAACATATGCTCGTGAAAAAGGAAAAGAGGTAGTGATGTTAAACGTGAAAAAACGTTCGAATCAAAACATGATTTCTGCTATTGAGCAAGTAAAAGAAAAATTAGAAAAAGCGAAGGAATCTTATATTCCATCAAACTTAACCATTGAGTTAACTAACGATCAATCGTCTCGTGTAGAACACCAAGTAGACGAATTATCAAACCACATTATCTTCGGAATTGTGTTGGTAATGATTGTATTGATGTTCACAATGGGATTAAGAAACTCATTATTTGTTGGAGCGGCAATTCCACTTTCGATGTTAATGGCATTTACCATTTTATCTGCTTTCGGACTAACATTAAACACAATGGTGCTTTTCGGGTTGGTAATGGGATTAGGAATGTTAGTGGATGACGGAATTGTAGTAGTAGATAACGTTTTTGCCAACATGAAGAAAGGCATGGACAAAGTTTCTGCTTCTAAAATTGGTATTGGCGAAATCGCTTGGCCAGTGATTTCTTCTACGGCAACTACATTAATGGCGTTTTTACCATTCGCATTATGGCCTGGAACTATGGGTAAATTCATGAAATATTTCCCAATCACATTGACTGTAACATTAACCGCTTCATTATTCGTGGCGATGGTTGTAAATGCTGCGATGACTGGTGGTTCTATGGATACAGAAGACAGAAATGTGTCTAACAAATCGGCAAAATTATATACAATTATTTTCAGTGTTATTGCTATTGTTTTTATCCTTATCGGAAATTTAGCTGATATTAAATTTGTTAGAGCGATTGGACATTTAGCAGTAATGTCATTAGGTTTAATGTGGTTATACAAACTGAAATTATACCAATGGACTCAAGATTTTCAGCATAATTTTTTCCCTAAAATGGAGAATAAGTATAAGAATTTCTTAGCGAAAATTTTAACTGGAAAAAGAGCTTGGTTAGCTTTAGTTACAATTATTGGAATGTTATTTTTCTCGTTTATTCTTTTAGGAATTTTCCCAAGAAAAGTATTGTTTTTCCCTGATAATATTCCAAATCAAGTTATTACATATATTGAATATCCACAAGGAACAGATATTTCAAAAACAAATAAAGCCACGCTGTTTGTAGAGAAACAAGTGATTGATATTTTAAGCAAATATGTGGATCCAGCAACAAACAAAAATTTCTTAGCAGAAAGTATTGTTTCGCAAGTTGGAGTGGGTGCTGGTAATCCAAATGTGGATGCAGGTTCTGCTTCGGAAACACCATATAAAGGTAAAGTAACAGTGAATTTCTCTGAGTATAAATTCCGTCAAGGAATCAATACAACTGAAGTTTTAGATGAAATTCGTGCAAAAGTAAAAGGAATTGCTGGTGCCACAGTTACTGTTGAGAAAGACGCAAACGGACCACCAGCGGGTTATCCAATTAGTGTGCAATTAACAGGAACGGATTATCAAGAAATGTTAGTAGAAGCAGACAAAATGATTGCTTATATTAATTCGAAAAACATTCCTGGTATTGAGCGTTTAAGTGTTGATGTAAACAAGGAAAGTCCAGAATTAGAAGTAAAAGTGGACAGAGTAAGCGCTGGAAGTTTAGGTGTTTCAACAGGTCAATTAGGATTCAATTTACGTCGTTCAGTTTATGGTCAGGAAATCTCAACTTACAAAGAAGGTGATGACGATTATAACATTACCATGCGTATGCAAGATGACCAACGTAAGAATGAAAATGTATTGTTCAATCAGTCGTTAACATTCCGTAATCAGAATAATGGTCAAATTCAGCAAGTGCCAATTTCAGCGGTTTCTGAAACCAATAAAACTACGACTTACAATCAAATCAAAAGAAAAAACCAAAAACGTATTATGACGGTTTATTCTAATGTATTGACAGGTTTTAATGGTGATGAAATTACAAAACAAATTGCATCTGAATTAGAAACGTACAAATTGCCAAAAACAGTAACGTATTCGTTTTCTGGAGTGCAAGAAGAACAAGGTAAAAACCAAAGTTTCTTAATGTATGCGCTTTTCTTAGCTTTAGCAGGAATTACGATTATTATTGTATTACAGTTTAACTCGGTTTCTAAAACAATGGTAATCTTGTTCACAGTATTATTAAGTTTCAGTGGAGTTTTCTACGGATATGTAATTGCGAATATGGATTTCGTTATCTTAATGACCATGATGGGAATTATTTCGCTGGCCGGAATTGTAGTGAAGAACGGAATTGTATTGATGGACTTCTTCGTACTATTATTAGATAAAAAAGTTGCTGATGATAAGTTAAAAAGTCACGATGATTTATCATTAGAAGAAATAAAAGACATTATTATCGAATCTGGTAAAAATCGTTTAAGACCTGTATTATTAACGGCATTAACTGCAATTTTAGGATTAATTCCGTTAGCAATTGGTTTAAATTTCGATTTTTTCTCTTTAATTACAGAATTTAATCCACACTTATATATGGGTGGTGATAACGTAATTTTCTGGGGTCCATTAGCGTGGACGATTATCTTCGGATTAACTTATGCTACTGTATTAACTTTAGTAATGGTTCCGGTAATGTTCTACTTAGTAAAAAGAGTAAAATATTGGTTAAGAGATAGAAAATTTAATACTGCAGAAGAAATTGCAGCATAAGTTTTAGTTTAATTTATTTGTAGAAAAGAGGTTGTAGCAATACAGCCTCTTTTTTTTGTTTATTTATTTACACTTTTATAAACTTAATTTAAAAAAACTTATGTGACTTATATGTTTAAAATTAACCGCAAAGTGCGCAAAGTTTCCGCAAAGCTCGCAATGAAAATCCTTTTAATCCTTTCAATCTGCGTAAAAAATTAACTGCAAAGGATTTAAAAATAAATCAGCCAAATCTGTGTAGCCATCAAAAAAAAATCCGAAAACAAAACGCCTTCGGATTTCTTAACTATTTGAAATAGAAATTATTTTTTCAATAAATCTCTAATTTGTGTTAATAATTCTTCTTGAGTTGGTCCAGCTGGAGCAGCAGGCGCTTCTTCTGGTTTTTTCATTTTATTAAGTGATTTTACTAATAAAAAGATAACGAATGCAATGACTAAAAAGGCGATAACGGCAGCTAAAAATTTACCGTATAAAATTCCGCCATCGGTTTTTAATCCGGCTAAATCTTCAACTTGAGCTGCTTTTAATGCCGGGTTCAACAATGCAGGTGTAATAACATCATCAACCAATGATTTTACAATTCCACCGAAAGCACCACCAATGATAACCCCGACTGCTAAGTCCATTACATTACCTTTTGCGATAAAGTCTTTAAATTCTGACATCATTCCCATAATTCTAATAATTTTTAGTTAGTATAATTCGAAGTTAATAAAATTTTAACAATATTTTTTAATTTTTATAGAAAATTCTTTTGACCCTTTGAGAAATTCCAGTTAAAATTTCATAAGGAATTGTATTGCAAATTTTCGCAATATCAGTCACATGTGGGTTTTCGCCAAAAATGATAACTTCATCTCTTTCATTGCAATTAATATTTGTCACATCCACCATTAACATATCCATGCAAACATTGCCTAAAATTGTGGCTTCTTGGTTGTTGATGGAAACATATCCTTTTTCATTTCCCCAAGAACGTCTAATTCCGTCTGCATATCCAATCGGAATCGTCGCAATTCGCATGTCTTTTTTCACCATAAATTTTCGGCTATAACCAATACTGTCATTAGCTTCAACGGTTCTGATTTGCGAAATAATACTTTTTAACGTGCTTACATTTTGAAGCGAATTTTGTTCGTCTTCAGAATTACCAACTCCATAAATACCAATGCCTAATCGAACCATTTCATATTGGTATTCCGAATAATTAAAAATCCCTGAAGTGTTCAAAATATGACGAATCGGTTGAGTTTGTAATACTGTTGAAATTTGATTATAAATCGATTCAAACAACTGAATTTGTTGCAAGGTAAAATCTTTGAAATCTAAATTATCGGTTGCCGCTAAATGCGAAAAAACACTCGCCACTTTCACAAAATTATTGTGATGTAATAAAGAAATTAATTCCGAAACATTTTCTTCTTCAAATCCCAAACGATGCATTCCGGTATCAATTTTTAAATGAATTGGATATGCGTTGAGGTTTTTTTCTTTGGCCAAATCTATAAAAGAAGTCAAACCAGAAATATTATACATTTCAGGTTCTAAATTATATGCAATCATCGATTTGTAACTGCTGATTTCTGGATTCAAAACCATAATTGGCGTGGTTATTCCAGCTTTTCGAAGCGCAATTCCTTCATCGGCGAAAGCCACACCTAAATAATCCGTTTTTAAATGGGCAAGTTGTTTCGCAATTTCATAACCTCCATTTCCATATCCAAAAGCCTTTACCATCACCATGATTTTGGTGGTGTTTTCTAGTCTTTGTTTATAGAAATTATAATTAGAAGTTAGTGCATCCAAGTTGATTTCTAAAACCGTTTCGTGGACTTTTTCTTCTAATAAAACGACAATTTCATCAAAATTAAAACTTCTTGCGCCTTTAATTAAAATGGTTTCGTTGTTGAAAGATTCCGTATTAAATTGTTGTAAAAACGCATTCGTATTGGCAAATGAAATCACATGAGGTAAATCTTGAAAATAGTTGCCAATGGTTTCGCCAATCGTTATAATTTGAGTAATATTATTTTGTTGTAACAACTTGATAACATTGCTATAAAGTTCTTTTACATTCAAGCCACTTTGAAAAATATCCGATAAAATAATCGTTTTTTTCTGATGTAATTTTTGTTGTTCTAAAAAGTCTAACGCAATTTTTAACGATTGATAATCGCTTGAAAAACTATCATCAATCAACAAGCAATTGTTAATTCCTTTTTTGGCTTGTAAGCGAATTTCGATATTGTATAATTTCGAAACACGTTCTTTAATCACCGAAATATCGGTTTTTAAATACAACAAAGTGGAAATACAAGTTACTGCATTTTCAATAGAAATATCATCTGTAAAAGGTAGTGAAACTTTAAAAATTTCGTCGTTAAACTGAATTTCTAAAGTGGTTTTTAAGTTGTTTTTGACTTTAGAAAGTACAAAAACATTCGCTTTTGTATCTTCAAAACTCCAGGTAAAAGTTGGAGCAGTTATATGTTTTTCAATCCAATCATTTTTTTCTAAAATTACGATTTCAGCTTTCGTAAACAATTGGCATTTTTCTATAATTTTTTCTTCAACGGTGGTAAAACCTTCTTGATGTGCGTTGCCTAAATGCGTGAAAATTCCAATATTCGGTTGAATGATTTCTGCTAGTTTTTGCATTTCGCCTTTTAACGAAATTCCAGCTTCAAAAATTCCTAAATCGTGGTTTTCGTTAATTCCGAAAATTGATAATGGCACACCAACTTGCGAATTGAAACTTTTTGGACTTCTAACGACTGAAAAATCGGGACTCAATAAAAAGTTCAACCATTCTTTTACGATGGTTTTTCCGTTACTTCCTGTAATTCCAATGGTTTGAATTTGGAATTGATTTTTATACGATTTCGCTAAACTTTGTAAGGCATTTGTAGTGTCTTCTACCACAAAAAAATGCGCTTTTCCATCAACATTTTCAGGAATATATTCTACCACAAAATGTTGTACACCTTTTTCAATTAAGCTTTCAATAAAAATGTGGGCGTCGTTATTTTGTCCTTTCAAACAAAAAAACAAAGTGGCATTTCCGTTTTGTAAACTACGGCTATCTATAGAAATATGGTCAAATTCAATTGCTGAATTAGAGAAGTTTAAATTTGCCGAACTTAAAATTTCTGAAGTGATTTTCATTATTCTTCTTTTTCTTCGCGCATCGCTTTGTAGTATGCGGAACGACTTAAAGGTTCGTATTCTTCGGTTTCGCCTAGCATCACCAGTTTTTCATCTGCCGATTTTCTAAAACTATAATGCGCTAAATTTCCTGTTCTGGTACAAACGGCGTGCACTTTCGTTACATATTCAGCTGTTGCCATTAATGCAGGCATTGGTCCGAACGGATTGCCTTTAAAATCCATATCTAAACCCGCTACAATTACGCGAATGCCGCTGTTGGCTAAATCGTTACAAATATTAATTATTTCATCATCGAAAAATTGGGCTTCATCAATACCAACCACATCGCAACCTTGAGCTAAAATTCGAATATTTTCAGCAGCAGGAACGGGTGTCGAACGAATTTCGTTTTTGTTGTGCGAAACCACCATTTCATCATCATATCGGGTGTCAATCGCAGGCTTAAAAATTTCTACTTTTTGCTTGGCAAATTGTGCACGTTTTAGTCGGCGAATCAATTCTTCAGTTTTACCCGAAAACATCGAACCGCAAATAACTTCTATCCAACCAAACTGTTCTTCCTGATTTACCGTATTTTCGAGAAACATTTTTCTTTTTTCTAAAATTAATTTTACAATAATAACAAAGAATAAGGAAACAAAATAGTATCTTAGAAGAAATATTTTTTATAAAAAATTGTGTTTATCTGTGTTGAAAAATTGATATAAAAATGTTTTTTTCAACTAACAGAAACACGTTTTTTCTTTTACCTTTGTAATTATAACAAAAATATAAAAATCACCGCTATAAAAGTTCAACACAAACAAAAAGTTATGAAGAAAAAAATTGAAGGCGAATTAATTAGCATAGCGCACCGTTTATTAAAGCTAAAAAATCATACAGAAACTGTTCAATTACATGAAGAGGTTAAAAAACTGTACGAACAATTAACGCTATTGAAATTTTACGAAGCCAATACCGCTTTAGTGAATGAAGAATTTTCTGAAGCACTTTTTGAAGAAAAAGTAGCTAAAATTGTGGTTGGAACTATTGAAGTGGAAGAAGAAGAGGAAGAAGAAATGATGGAAATGGCTTCCAAAGAGCATATTGCCCAAATTGAAGAAGAACTTTTTGAAAATAACGAAATTTCGCACGAAGCGTTTCCTGGAAATGGTGATGAAGAAGAAATAGAAATGGCTTCGAAAGAACATATTGCACAAATTAAAGAAGAACTTTTCGAGAAAAACGACATTTCTCATGAAGCGTTTCCAGCAAAAGAAAGCAAAGAAGAAGTGGTTGCTGAAGATGTAAAATCTGAAGTAATTGAAGTTAAAGAAGAGAAAAAAGAAATCACTACAAATCCAGAAATTATTGGAACGAAAGTTTCGAAACAAATTTCAATGGATGATATTTTGGTGCACGATTATCAAGCTACGATGTTTGTGAAAAAAGACGAACCAATTATTGAAGAATTAATAAAAGAACCTGTTTTTGAAGCGGTTCAACCAGAAGTAACTTTAGAAGAACAAGAAGTTTCTGGAGAAGTAAAAGAAGAATTAGACAAGTCTGATGAAGTAGAAGTAGTTGTAAAAGAAGAACTTGTTGTTAAAGAAGAAATCAAAACAGAAATTAAAGAAGAACCAAAAGCAGAGCCAGTTCCAACAGGAAAAGCAATTGTTTTAGGTTTAAACGATAAAATTGCTTTTGAGAAAAACTTATTTGCAGGAAATGGCGACGATTTAAACCGAGTAATTTCTCAACTTAATACGTTTACAAATTGGGACGAAGCGAAATCTTTCGTTTTAGATTTCGTAAAACCAGATTATAACAATTGGGAAAATAAAGAAGAATTTGAAGTTCGATTTTTAGAAATTGTTGAAAATAAATTTAAATAATATTTCTTGATACAATCGTCAGTTCGAGTGTTCCGATGAAGAATGAATCGGAATGTATCGAGAACCTTCACATTCTTAAATTTATGAGCAAATTATACATAGTTCCCACACCAATTGGTAATTTAGACGATATGACTTTTCGTGCCATTCGCGTACTAAAAGAAGCCGATTTAATTTTAGCAGAAGACACACGCACAAGCGGAAAATTATTGAAGCATTTCGAAATTTCTACGCACATGCACAGTCATCACATGCATAACGAACACAAAACGGTGGAGAATTTAATTGCTCGATTAAAAGGTGGCGAAACGATTGCTTTAATTTCCGATGCAGGAACACCAGCGATTTCTGATCCTGGCTTTTTGTTAACACGCGCTTGTGTGGAAAACGGAATTGAAGTGGATTGTTTACCAGGTGCGACAGCTTTTGTACCCGCTTTGGTAAATAGTGGTTTGCCGAATGATAAATTTATTTTCGAAGGATTTTTACCTGATAAAAAAGGAAGACAAACGCGTTATTTGGCTCTTGCCGAAGAAACTCGCACCATGATTTTATACGTTTCTCCACATAAATTACTAAAAACGTTAGCGGAATTCATCCAATATTTTGGTGCCGACAGACCAGTTTCTGTTTCCAGAGAAATCTCCAAACTACACGAAGAAACCATTCGCGGAACTGCCGTAGAAGTCCTAAAACACTTCGAAATTAAAGCGCCAAAAGGCGAAATTGTTGTGGTAGTTGGCGGGAAAATTTCAGAAAAAGAAAAAAAATCAAAAGATGAATAGCTTAATAAATTTTCTAGATAAGATAAAGAGTAACCAACCTATTTCCTTCCCAGAAACCATTGCTCACATTGATGAAAATTATACTTTCACACCAACGACTTTCAAAAACGGAAATCAAATTAATAACGCGGGTGAAAATAATGGTTCGTGTAAAATTTTTGCTTTTGCGAAATTACACCAATTAACCAAAGAAGAAACGCTGATTTTGTTTGGTGATTTCTACCAAGATGTATTAAACACACCCGATGCCACCGATCATCAAAACATCAGAAACTTTATGATTTTTGGTTGGGATGGAATTCAGTTTGAAGGTGAAGCATTAAAACCATTAAGGAATTAAGATAAGAATAGTAAAAACTTAATATTCCTAATTTCTAAATGGTAAAAAATTAATTATTTTAAACGAATTTCAACCACAAAGAAATTAAGTTGAATTTAGAATTACTAAGTATTAATTTTCTTAACATCTTAATGGTAAAAAAAATAATTATTCGACTTCCAAATCTACAAACGAGAACGTATTTCCGCTAAATAATCCTTTATCTGATAGTTTCAAATCTGGAATGACCAATAACGCCATGAATGAAAGTGTCATGAATGGTGCTTTTAAAGTACTTCCTAAATCTTTTGCTATTTGGTCAATTTCCTGATATAATTTTCCAGTTTCCCAACCGTCTTTATCGCTCATAATTCCAGCTACTGGAAGTGCTAATACTTTAGATTCGGAACCATTTACGGCACAAATTCCACCTTTGTTTTCAATTAAAAGATTAACTGCTTTGCAAATTTCTTCATCAGAAGTTCCAACTACGACAATGTTGTGACAATCATGTGCGACTGAACTCGCAATAGCTCCTTTTTTTAGTCCGAAGTTTTTAATAAAGGCGACTGCCGATTTAGTATCACGATATCTATTAACAACAGCCATTTTTAGAATGTCATTTTCTACATCCGAAACTAATTTTCCGTCTTGAAGTAACGATTTATGATGAATTTCATTCGTAATCAACTGACCTTCCAAAGCTTCAATCACCCGTATTGTTTTAGCCGAACTTGGTAATTCGAAATCCGTTATTTCTTTTGTAGTAATATTGAAATTATTTGGTGTTTCAAAAGCAACAGGTTTTACAAAAGATGTTCCATTTTCAGCCACTAATTCACCATCAATAAATGTTTTCAGCACTTTAAAATCGGTTAAATTCTCCACTACAATAAAATCTGCCGCATCGTTTTCTTGTAACAAACCAACTTTCATTTTGTAATGTTCCACAGGATTAACACAAGCCACTTGTAACACTTTAAAAACATCCATTCCTTTTGCTATAGCTCGCGCACAAAGCGAATTAATGTGACCTAAAATTAAATCATCTGGATGTTTGTCATCTGAACAAAACATCATATTTTCATGGTTTTCAGGCAATAAATCAATTAAAGCATCGAAATTTTTAGCCGCACTTCCTTCACGAATAATAACTTTCATGCCAAGCGATAATTTCTCTTCTGCTTCGTCAAAAGTAAAACATTCGTGATCGGTTGTAATTCCAGCAGCAATGTATTTTTTAATAGGTTCTCCTCGTAATCCAGGCGCATGTCCGTCAATCGGTTTTCCAAAGTGTTTTGCCCATTCTATTTTCTTTAAAACTTCCGCATCATCAAATAAAACACCAGGATAATTCATCATTTCCGATAAGTAAAAAATATCAGGTGAAGCCATCAATGTGGCAATTTCATCAGAATCAATTGTAGCTCCCGCTGTTTCAAAAGAAGTGGCTGGAACACATGAAGGCGCTCCAAAATGAAACTTCAACGGCACTTTTTTTCCGTTTTCAATCATATAATACACACCCTCTTTACCTAAAACATTGGCAATTTCATGCGGGTCAGAAATTGTTCCAACTGTTCCGTGAAGCACAGCAATTTTGGCAAATTCTGAAGGTACTAACATCGAACTTTCAATGTGAATATGCGCATCAATAAACCCGGGTAAAATGTAATTTTGAACCTGATGTTTTTTTTCGTTTATCGAAATAATTTTACCATTTTCAACAGTTATTTCGCCAGAATAAATTCTTTTATTTTTGATGTCAACAATTTGTCCTTGAATTTGCATGTACGATGTTTTAAAAGTATTAAAAATCAAAATAACCACTTTTTATTCGGATTTTGATTAAATTTGTTTTAGAATTTTAAAAAATAATAATTTACACACCATTCAGAAAATTATGCGTTGGACCATCAAATCAAAGCCAGAAAAAGAAAAAGTACAAGCCTTACAAAACGCCCTTCAAGTAGACGAAACTGTCGCTACTTTATTAGTTCAAAGAGGAATTGAAACCTATGAACAAGCCAAAACATTTTTCCGTCCCACTTTAGAAGATTTACACAATCCGTATCTGATGAAAGATATGGATAAAGCCGTTTCTCGTATCGAAAATGCGATTGCCAATAACGAAAATATTTTAGTTTTTGGTGATTACGATGTCGACGGAACCACTGCCGTTTCTTTAGTTTCAAGTTATTTGCGAAGCTATTATCCTAATGTGGCAACCTATATTCCCGACCGATATAATGAAGGTTACGGAATTTCGTATATCGGAATCGATTACGCAGAAGACAACGATGTTAGTTTAATTATTGCACTCGATTGCGGAATTAAATCTATCGACCATGTCAATTATGCGAAAGAAAAAAACATCGATTTTATCATTTGCGACCACCACCGACCAGGTGAATTTTTGCCAGATGCGATTGCGGTTTTAGATCCAAAACGAGCTGATTGTACTTATCCTTATGATGAATTATGTGGTTGCGGAGTCGGATTTAAATTGATTCAGGCTTTAGCCGAAAATAGAAATCAAACTATTGAAGATTTACTGCCGTATTTGGATTTAGTGGCGACTGCAATTGCTGCAGATATTGTTCCAATGACTGGAGAAAATCGGGTGTTGGCTAAATTTGGTTTGGAAGTGATAAACATCAATCCACGACCAGGAATTAAAGCTTTAATTCAGAATACAAAGAAGAAAGTGTTAACGATTACTGATGTGGTTTTCATAGTGGCACCAAGAATTAACGCAGCCGGAAGAGTGAAACACGGTAACGAAGCGGTAGCGCTTTTAACCGAATATAATTTAGAACAAGCAGAACAATTTGCTTCTGAAATTGAAGGTTATAATTCGGATCGTAAAGATTTAGACAAGCAAATTACCAAAGAAGCGTTACTTCAAATTAAAGAAAATAACGAAACAGAACGTTTTTCAACAGTTGTGTATCAAGAAAGTTGGCACAAAGGTGTTATCGGAATTGTCGCTTCGCGTTTGGTGGAAAATTACTATCGTCCAACCATCGTTTTTACAAAAAGTGGCGATAAACTAGCGGCTTCGGCGCGTTCCGTAAAAGATTTTGATGTGTACAATGCCTTGGAAGCTTGTGCGGAACATTTGGAACAATTTGGCGGACATATGTATGCGGCCGGAATGACCTTGAAAGAAGAAAATTATCAGAATTTTAAAAACGCTTTTGAAAAGGAAGTCAAAAACACGATTCATCCTGATTTATTAGTTCCTGAAATCTCAGTTGATTTTGAAATTGATTTTTCCGATATTGATGAAAAATTCATGCGTATTCTAAAACAATTCGAACCATTCGGACCAGAAAATATGACACCTGTTTTTATGTCGAAAAATGTAGTCGATTCAGGTTATGCTAAAGCCTTAGGAAATGATGACGAACATTTGAAAGTCTTCGTAAAACAGAACAATTCGCCAAATTTCAATGCGATAGGTTTCGGATTAGGAAAGAAAATAAACATCGTAAAAAATAACAATCCATTCGATGCCGCTTATGTTGTTGAAGAAAACGAATGGAACGGAAACGTGAGTTTGCAATTGCAATTACGTGATATCCGCCAAATTTCGTAGAGACGCGATTTATCGCGTCTCTTAATAAATAAACGATTTATCGCGTCTATTATAATCATAAAATTAACATAAAATAATAAAAACGTTGCGAACCTTGCGCAATCTTTGCGACCTTAGCGGTAAAATATAATTGCGGTAAAAGCTATGACAAAAAAAGATCCCTTTTCGGCCTTAAGAATCCCAGAATTTCGTTGGTTTATCCTGATGCGATTAGCTATAGTTTTAGCTTGGTCGATGCAATTTGTATTGATAGAATGGGAAGTATACAGAATCACTAAAAACCCATGGTCATTGGGATTAATTGGTTTAATGGAAGTGATTCCTGCTATAACAATGGCTTTGTTTGCTGGACATATTGTAGATCAATCCGAGAAAAGAAGCATGTTATTAAAATGCTTTTTAGGTTCTTTAACAATTAGTGTTTTGTTGTGTTATTTGGTACATCCAGAAACCGTTTTAGCCATCGGAAAACAACCTTTTTTATATGCCATTTATGCGTTGGTTTTTGTAGGCGGAATCATTCGTTCATTTATTATTCCTTCCGTTTTTAGTTTGTTAGGATTAATTGTTCCGAAATCGCAATTCACAAACGCGGCGACTTGGAGTAGTTCTTCTTGGCAAGTTTCTGCGGTTATTGGTCCAGCTTTAGCGGGATTTTTAATTGGTGGAATAGGCGTTTTTAATTCGATGATTTTTGTGACGATTTCGATTATTTTAGGAATTATTGTGTTGTTGCAAATCAGCAAGAAACCCATCTTAAATAAAAAAATTGGTGAACCTGTTTCCGAAAGTTTAAAAGCAGGACTCCGATTTGTGTTTCAAAATAAAATCATTTTAAACGCACTTTCGCTAGATATGTTTGCCGTTTTATTTGGTGGAGCAGTAGCATTATTACCCATTTTCGCGCAAGATATTTTAAAAGTTGGTTCAGAAGGTTTCGGAATTTTACGCGCCGCACCAGCCATTGGCGGATTATTGACCATGTTGGCTTCTACGATGTTTTCCATCGAAAAAAATACAGGAAAAAAATTATTGTTAGCTGTGTTCGGTTTCGGAATTTGTATTATCGTTTTCGGATTGTCACAAAACTTTTGGATTTCAGTCGTAGCACTATTTTTAAGTGGTGTTACGGATGGTTTTTCTGTTGTAATTCGTTCTACGATTTTGCAAATTTATACACCAGACGATATGCGCGGTCGCGTTTCTTCGGTAAACTCCATTTTCGTCGGTTCATCTAACGAATTAGGTGCTTTTGAAAGTGGCTTAACTTCCAAATTATTCGGAGTGGTAAACGCAGTGGTTTTTGGTGGAATTATGACCATTTTGGTTGTAGGAACAACCGCTGTCGCTTCGCCAAAATTTAGAGATTTAGAAATAGAAAAGTAATTTTTTTGGCGTTACCCCGAGGGTCGGGCTATTCGCTATATCTCCGATTAGCAAAAACTACAAATAAATTTTTTGTTTTTGTCTATCGAAGGATGTCGCTGCTATCCCTAACGCAAATCCACGTTTCTGAAGAAAATTAGTTGTTAATATTTTTTCAATTCAAAGTTTTCGCCATCAAATTCTCCATAGGTAAAATAGCCAATCCAATCGCCTAAGTTGATGTATTTTGATTGTTCATTTAAGGTAATTTCCATAGGTAAATGACGGTGTCCAAAAACGAAAAAGTCATAATGTTTAGTTTCTAATTTGCGTTTGCAATATTGCACCAACCATTCGTTGTCTTCGCCTAAAAATTTCACATCTTCAGAACCCGAAATTAATTTGTTTTTGACAGATAAATATTGTGCTAATCGTACACCCACATCAGGATGTAACCAACGAAACAACCATTTTGAAAACGGATTGGTAAACACTTTTTTCATGCGTTTGTAACCCATGTCACCAGGGCCTTTTCCGTCGCCATGACCAATTAAAAAAGTTTTTCCGTTAAAAGTGAATTCTTTATTATCGTGATAAACAGGAATATTTAATTCTTTTTGAAAATAATCGCCCATCCATAAATCGTGGTTTCCTACAAAAAAATAAATAGGAATTCCAGCGTCTTTTATTTCGGCTAATTTGCCTAAAACACGTACAAAACCTTTTGGAACAACCGTTTTATATTCGAACCAAAAATCGAACAAATCGCCAAGTAAAAAAATAGCTTCGGCATCTTGTTTCACTTCATCTAACCATTGCACAAATTTCTGCTCTCTGGGAAAGCTTATTTCTGGTGTAGGCGCTCCTAAATGCTGGTCTGAAGCGAAATATATTTTTTTTGAATTCAAAACGTTGATTTTTTTACAAAATTAAAGAAAATAAACAAACAAAAAATAGCTTTTCATCGATAAAAAGACGCACTTCGTCGATATACATTTAATTTATCACAAAAATTTATATTTTTGTATAGTTAAAGATATTAATTAATCACTACTTACTATAATCTATAATGAAAAAACTACTATTATTTTTCTTGTTGTTGTCTGGTTATGGAGTTTTTGGACAGTTGACTGAAAACTTTGAAGGCGCAGCATTTCCACCAACAGGTTGGACATTTTTTGAAACGGGTACTGGTTTACCTACTGGACCAAGTTGGGCAGAAACAAATCTTACCACATTAACTTATCAAGCTACTGGTAAATCTGCTTACATGAACAGAGAAAATGTAACCTCTGGCTTAGCCATTGACTGGTTAGTTACGAGACAAGTTACAGTACCAGCAAATGGACAGTTACGTTTTTACACGAAAACAGTTCAAGTTGGTTTTCAAGGTACTTTGTATGATATAAAAATATCATCAGCTTCCCAAACTAATCCTACTGATTTTACAACGATTCAATCTTGGGATGATTTTACATTAACCACCACAAATAACGTTTATGAAGAAAAAGTACTAGACATTCCTGCAGCTTATCCTGCTGGATCGCAAATTTATATTGCGTTTGTAATGTCTGGAGATTTTGGTGATAGATGGTTGGTTGATAATGTAAATGTTGTTGAAAAATGTGTAACGCCTATCGGGCCATTATCTACTTCTAATGAATCTACTGCTACAGCACAATTAAGTTGGGGCACACCTGCTGCTGCTGGTATTACACAATGGGAAGTTCAGGTTGTTGAGGCCGCTTTACCTTTTACAGATGGTTCGGTACTTACTCAAACCGCAAATACAAATGTTAACTATCTTTTTACTGGATTACAAGCAAATAAACTTTACAAATTTCAAGTTCGTTCCGTATGTACTAGTGGTTTTGAAAGTGATTGGTTTGGACCAAGAAATTTTGAAACATCTTCTTATGGAGATACTTGTGGAGGACCAATTGTTATAGGTAGTTTACCATATCAAACGACTGATAATACAGCGAATTATTTAGATACCAACGATATTAATCCAGGTACTGCATGTACAACTCAATCTTCAAATTATATGGAAGGTAATGATGTTTTTTATTCTTTTACACCTAATTTCACAGGGAATATAAACATAAATTTATCTCCAACTGCTACTTTTTCAAGTGTATACATTTCAAGTGCTTGTCCAGTTACAGCTGGAACGTGTTTAGGAGGTAGAGGAAATAGTAATGCAAACCCTAGAATTTTAGGGCCAATTGCAGTAACATCTGGCACAACGTATTATATAACGGTTTCTTCTTATGTTGGTGCATCACCTTTAAGTACAAATCAAACTGTTGGTTATACATTAACAATTCAACAAGTTTTCTGTAATCAACCAACAGCATTAACAGCAACTGGTATTACAAGTACCTCTGCTAATTTGTCATGGGCAGCAGCAGCGGGAACTACACAATGGCAATATTCAGTTGGAGCTGCTCCTTATGGATTGCCTACTGGTACAGGATTTCCAATAGCAACAACAAATACAGGAACTCCAGTAACAGGAATTCCTGGTATTACTTATCAATATTATGTTCGTGCAGATTGTAACGACGGAAATTATAGTATTTGGTCGGGACCATTTTCTTATACATTACCACAAGTTGCAACACCTTTAAATTTCACAGATGGTTTTGAAACTTTAACAGGTTGGACATTAAATAATGCCACACAACCAAATAAATGGGCTGTTGGAACAGGTATTAATAATGGTGGTACACATGCCTTATATATTACAGATACAAACGGCGCTACAAATACATATAATAATGTTGTTACTTCTGTATCACATGCTTATAAAGATTTTGTGATTCCTGCTGGGGCGACGCAATTGGATTTCACATTTGATTGGCGTTCTTTAGGAGAAGCGGCAGATTATCTAAGAGTTTGGACAGTTCCTGCAGCAACAGTAATATCTGCTGGAGCAGGAATAACTCCAGCTCCAAATAGAATACAAGTTGGCGGCAATTTAACATCTACGCCAAACTTCACTACTCAAAATTATACGCTTAATGCTGCTCCATATGCTGGAGGTAATATGCGTTTGGTTTTTGAGTGGGCAAATGACCTAACAAATGGAAATCAGCCACCAGCTGCAATTGATAATGTAAAATTAGATTTAGTTACTTGTCCGAAACCAGGAAATTTAGTAATTTCTAATATTGGATATAGTACTGCTCAAGTTGATTGGACAAATGGTGCTACAGAAACAGAATGGGAAGTATTGGTTTTACCAACAGGCTCACCAGCACCAAATGCAAGTTCAGTTGGAGTGCAGTCTTTTACAAATCCATTTAATATTACTGGATTAAGTTCTGTAACTTGTTATGATGTATATGTTAGAGCAAAATGTGGACTTAACGGTATTAGTTTTTGGTCAGTACTAGTAAATTTTTGTACAACACCAAACTATTGTGCTGGAGATCATTTTTATGATACAGGAGGAATAGATGAAGACTATCAAAATAACGAAAATATAACTACAATAGTTTGTCCTGATAATGCAGGAGATGTTGTTACTGTAGTTTTTAATGATTTTGATTTAGCGGCAGGTGATGAGTTAGAAATTAGAAATGGAAATTTAGCAACTTCTCCACTTGTAGGAACATATACTGGTGATAATTTACCACCATCATTTTCTTCAACATCAGCTACTGGTTGTTTAACATTTGTATTTAGATCAACAAATAATGGAGTTAGTGATGGATGGGATGCTACAATTTATTGTACAGCACCAATTACATGTCCGAAACCAACTTCAGTAATAATATCTAATATAACAGCTACTTCAATTGATTTAGCATGGACAGAATCTGGAACTGCTACTGGTTGGCAAGTATTAATCTTGCCACAAGATTCAAATGTTCCAGTATTTACTGCAACAGGAACTAGTTTTTCGGCAACAACAATTACCTACCCAGGTTTACTTCCTGCGACGGCTTATACTGTTTATGTAAGAGCAATTTGTTCAAGTACAGATAAAAGTTTCTGGACGGATGGTATTTATTTTGCTACACCTCCAGTTAATGATAATTGTATAAACGCTACACAAGCTTTTGTAAATACTGACTTACAGTGTGTTAATCCTAATTATGCAGATTTAAAAGGGGCCACACCAAGTATAACAAGTGGGACTTGTAGTCCAAATGAAAATGATATTTGGTATAAATTTACGGCTACAAGTACAACACATACGCTTCAACTTGAAAGTACGGATGAAATAATTGGTACATTGTTAACACCTGTTATTGATTTAGCTTTATATTCAGGAACATGCTCAAGTTTAACTTTAATTCAATGTGGTAGTACAACAGATGTTAATAATCAAACAGTTGCAGGGAATGAAATAATTGGTCATGTTGCGAATGGATTAACTATAGGAGAAACCTATTATATAAGAATAGTAACAGATTTAACTACAGAATCACCAATACCATTTACATTATGTATTGGTTCGGTATCATGTGCTGGAGCAGATCCATTATGTGCGGGAGTTACTTATCCCAATTCTACAGATGTGATTGATTTTGGTGACTATGGATGTTTAGGATCTTCACCTAATGTGAAATTCTTTTTTATTCAAGCAGGTGTTACAGGAACATATACTTGTCAAATTTCGCAAACTTCAGGAGATGTTGATTATGCACTTTGGGGACCATTTGCAACAAAGAACTTTGGATGTAATTTAGTTCCAATGGAAGAGCCAACACCAGCTACTGTTCCACTTGCACTTTATCCAAATGACCCAATCAGATGTAGTTATTCTCTAGCTGCGGTTGAGAATTTTACATTACCTGTTGTTGCTGGACAGTTTTATATCTTAATGGTCACTAACTTTGCTAATGACCCTGGGACCATTTCTATTGTAACAAATCAACCTATTCCAACATGTTATAATGCTGATTTTCAATATTCAGCACCTGCATTTTGTAAGGATGAAAGTCCAGCTTCGCCTATTTATGTAAGTGGTGGTTCAGCAGGAACATTTACTTTCACTCCTGCTGGTTTATCAATTAATCCAACAACTGGTGTGATTGATTTTGCTGCGAGTGCTCCTGGTACTTATGTTGTAACAAATACGGTTATTCCAAATAATTTACCACCATACGCAAATGACCCTATTGAACATAGTGTTTTAGTTACTGTTACACAACCAGCTGATGCTACTATTACATATGCAAATAATGCTATATTTTGTAACTCTGATTCTAACACTTACCCAGTTATTGTAACTGGAAATTCAGGACCTAATCCGTTTTTTACTGCAACACCTTCTGGTTTACAGTATGCATTAGATCCAACGTCTGGAAATATAATTCCAAGTTTAGCTCTACCAGGTACTTATACTGTTACAATGACAATTCCTGCAAATGGAGGATGTGATTTGTATACAGCAACTAAAATAGTTGAGATATTAAATTCTCCAATTATACCTTATACACAAGATGTAAATGCATGTAATAGTTATGTGTTGCCAGCTTTAACTGTTGGTAATTACTTTACGGCAACTGGAGGTGTTGGACCTTTAACTGCTGGTGATGTTATTTCAACAAACCAAGCTGTTTATATTTATGCTACAAATGGTACTTGTACTTCTGAAGATGTATTTAACGTAAATATTATTTCAATACCAACACCAACCTTCGATTATTTAACACAACCAACTTGTGCTATTCAAACGGGTTCTATTAATATTACTGCTCCAGTAGGTGTAGGAGGACCGGTGCCAACTAACTTATTTATATCTGAAGTTACAGATGCAAATACGGGTTCTTTAACTTATGTTGAATTATTCAACGGAACTGGTGCTCCAATTAATCTTGCGGGATATAAATTGAGAACTTTTAATAATGGTAGTCCAACTGTTACAGGAACTTGTGATAATTTATTATCTGGAATTATTGCCAATAATTCGACAGTTGTTGTTAAGTTTAGTAATGATGCAAACATTCCTGGAATTACTCCAAACCTTTCATTTACTAATTGTGGAGCGGTTAATACTAACGATAATATTAGATTAACAACTTCTGCAAATGTGTTGATTGATACATGGGGATTAACAACAAATACTGTTTTCACACCAGCTGGTCAGCCAGGTTATACATATAGAAGATTAGCAACTTCATCACCACTTCCTAGTACTACATGGATTCCTGGAGATTGGAATGCTATCGATCCTGAAAATTATTCGAATTTAGGTCAATTTAATCTTAATTCATCAAGTTATGAGTATAGTGTAGATGGAGGTGCTTACGTAACTACTACTACGTTTACAGGTTTAACTCCTGGTTCTCATAGTTTTATTGTACATGATTTAATAAATGATTGTTATACTGCGCCTATTCCATTTACAATAAATGCAGTTCCATATACAAATTCGGTTACAGATTTTACATATACAACTCCGGTTTGTATAACTTCAACAACTAATCCTTCACCGACTTTAGCTCCAGGATTTACTTCTGGTGGTACATTTAGTTATACAGGACCTGTTGGTTTAGTTTTAAATTTAAACACTTCTACAGGTGATATAAATTTAGTAGGTACTGATCCAGGAACTTATGTTGTTACTTATACATATCCTTTGGATTTAGCAAACTGTATAAATGCAGGTTCAACTAGTTTCTCAATAACTATAGATCCTTTTGTAACAGCAGCGTTTACTCAAATTGCAAATATTTGTCGAAATACAACTGCTCCAGCATTGCCTTCAGTATCAAATAATAACATTACTGGTACTTGGAGTCCGCTGACCATTGATACAAGTACAGCTGGTATGACAACATATACATTTACTCCTAATGTAGGACAATGTGGAGTTGGTACTACCATGAATATTACTATTGATCCAATAATTGTTCCAACATTTGCTACAATTGCAAGTATTTGTCAGAATGATTCGGCTCCATTATTATTACAAACGTCAAGTAATGGTATAACTGGTAATTGGAATCCTTCGGTTATTAATACTGCAACGGTTGGATCTTCAACTTACACATTTACACCAGATGCTGGACAGTGTTCTCAAGCTGTTTCAATTTCTGTAGTAATAACTCCATTAATTGTTCCAACATTTACTCAAATTGAACCATTGTGTATTGGTGATGCTATTGTTACATTACCATCAGCATCAACTAATACTCCTGCAATTAATGGTACTTGGTCGCCTGCAGTAGTAAATACATCAGCTAATGGTACAGTTTTATATACATTTACACCTAATCCTTTAGAATGTGCATCTGTTGTGACGATGAGTATTTCGGTTGAACAATGCCAAATCCAAAAAGGTATTTCACCAAACTCGGATGGTTTGAATGATTATTTAG
>JAZKHI010000165.1:0-4873 GCA_040385445.1 Bacteroidota bacterium
TTTTTTCTACAATATCCATTAGTTTTGGTGATAAACCGGCTTTAATTTCTGTTTTTATGAAGCTTTTGACGATTTCTTTAGTTAAATCTTTCGCTAAAAGCATTTTGAATAATTTCACAGTTGCCATGGCATCACCACTTGCTCTGTGTCTGTCGGCCATAGGAATTCCTAGTGAACGAACTAATTTCCCTAAACTATATGAAGGTAAATCTGGAATGATTTTTTTAGCTAATTCTACCGTACAAAGTGTTGGTTTTTTAAAATCGAATCCTAATCGTCTAAATTCTGTTTGTAAAATTCTATAATCGAAACTAGCATTATGAGCCACCACGATTGTACCTTCAGTAATTTCAATAATACGTTTGGCAACTTCATAAAACTTGGGAGCGCTACGAAGCATGGCACTATTAATACCAGTTAATTTCACCACAAAAGGCTGAATTGGTTTTTCCGGATTCACCAAACTAATGAATTGGTCAATTACTTCATGACCATCAAATTTATAAATGGCAATTTCGGTAATACCTTCTTCATTGTATTGTCCGCCAGTGGTTTCTATGTCAATTATAGTATAAATATGCTTTCTTTTTTTGTGTTTAGTATTCTGTTTTCAATTATCTTCCTCCAAAGATACTACTTCCTATTCGAACCATCGTACTTCCACATGAAATTGCCAATTGATAATCGCCAGACATGCCCATTGACAATGTAGAGACGCGATTAATCGCGTCTCTATCATTAATATTATCAAAAATGGCTTTCAAATGTTTGAATTCTTTTTCAATTTGCGTTGTATTTTCAGTAAATGTTGCCATTCCCATTAAACCTACAATACGAATATTTTCAAATTCATTATTGTCATTCTGAACTTGGTTCAGAATTTCATTTAATTCCTCTTCATTTAACCCGAATTTTGTTTCTTCTTCTGCAATATGAATTTGTAACAAACAATTAATAACTCTATTGTATTTTTTGGCTTGTTTGTTGATTTCTTCTAGTAATTTCAAACTATCCACACCATGAACTAAACTCACGTATTCCGCCATAAATTTAACTTTATTGGTTTGTACGTGACCAATCATATGCCATTCGATATCTTTTGGCATTTCTTCCCATTTTTCGGTCATTTCTTGGATTTTGTTTTCTCCAAAAATACGTTGACCAGCAGTATACGCTTCCATCAAATCAGAAACGGGTTTGGTTTTAGAAACCGCAACCAAAGTGACATGAGCTGGAAGTTGGGATTTTATTTGGGTAAGGTTTTGAGCTATTGACATTTTATTTCTTTTTGAATTTTGTCATTAATTCATCATTTCTGTTTAAAACAACAAAATAAGGATTTTTAGAATCTTTTCTTTTAGCTATAATAATGAAATCTGAATCTAAAATAAAAAGCTTTTGTTTTGGAGTTTCCTTTGGAATTTCATCAATAATGGCAGCAGCCGAATCAACAGCTTCACTTTCAATAATTGCACCAAATTCATCTAAAATTAAAGCGTTTCTTTGATAAATAACTTCTGTTTTATAAGATTTGTTTTTTGATTTGAAATTTTTGTTTTCTAATTTTGTGAAATTAGTCTCAATATTAAAATTGTATACAGGAATTCGAACGGAATCATTTTCAAAATCAAAATAATAATCTTTATTATTTTTTTTATTTGTTTTTTCTTTATTTCCAATTTCAATTTTTTTAAAAGCTTCATCAATGATAGCTTTTAAGTTACTTTTATTAAAATTTTTATTTTTATAAATTATAATTTCATGTTGTTTATCTTTTGATAAAAGATTGAATATAAAATCATCATTGCTTTTATAATAAAGGATATTAAAAATATCATTAAAGTTTGTATTGTAAGAAAACATCCAATCATGAAACCCAAAATTTTCAACTTTTTCGCCTTTAAATTTCAACGGTTTCTGATATCTTAAAAGTTTTTCAACAAATGGCAAAGTTTTTTTAAAATAAGCTCTTGAAAAAATATATGTATCTTCAATTTTTACTTCTAAATCAATTTCATCTTTATTTAAACTATTTAAGTGTGTTTTAGTATTATTTAATAGTATTAAATCCGTTGCATTTTTATCAATTTCAAGATTACCTAAAGCATTTTTAATATTATCCCAAGCATATGGCATTGTAGATGCATAAACAATATTTTTATTTTCTGAAATCGGATGTTCTAATGAAGCTACAAACTCTGTATTAGGAAAATTAGATAGATTTACAACATCTGTAAATTCTTGTTTTTCAGTATTATCTAATTTTGGATTTGCTTCATTTTTGTTAATTGGTTTGTTTTCTTCTTTACAAGAAAATATTAAAACAAAAATGATTAATAAAAATACTTTTTTCATAATTAAATATTAAGAGATTCTTCGTGCCTCAGAATGACAAGATTGTGGTTAAACTTCGTTTGTGAAAACTTCCAACTTCATTCTCCCAGCTTCTAACTTAAAGCTCATAAACCACCAAACCACTTCTGAATTTTGGTTCAATATAAGTTGATTTTGGAGGCATAATCAAATTATTATCGGCAATGTTTTTAATTTCTGAAATGTTGGTAGGGTAGAGCATGAAACCCACTTCGTATTCGCCTTCGTCAATTAAATCTTTAATTACAGAAACACTTTGTTTGCCTGGAATATAATCAATGCGTTCGTCGTTACGTAAATCTTCAATTCCTAATAACGGATTCAAAACCGTATCGTATAAAATTTGTGCATCTAAGTTTTCTAGAACTGACTTCTCGACTCCGCTCGAAGTGACAAGATTACTGTGTTTGTAAAATAGCGCATAAAAACTACCATCTAAATACATTCCAAATTCGAATTTATTTTGTGGTTTCCACAATTCTTGATCTTTGGTTTTTATGATGAAATTATCCGATAATTTTTTAATGAAATCGTCTTTGGTTAAACCATTTAAATCGCGAATAATTCTATTGAATTCATAAATTTTCACATTGCTTTCGGCAATTAAAAAACTCATAAAATAATTCAGGTTTTTGTTTCCTAAATGTTTGTCTTGTTCGAATAATAATTCCGCTGAAGCCGAACGGTGATGTCCGTCTGCGATATATAAATTCGGAATGTTTTCAAAATGTTCTTGAAGCCAATCTATTTCCGATTGTGTATCAATTTTCCAAAGTGTATGTTTTTCTTTATTTGGTGTCGAAAAAGCATAAATGGGTTCGCTCTTTTTTCGTAAAGAAATAAACGTGTTAATCTCAACAGAATCGGGATAAGTAATCAAAACGGGTTCGGTATTAAAACCGGTTTGATGTAAATAATCTTTAAATAATTCGACACGATATTGTAAGGTGTCTTCGTGTTTTTTAATAATATTTTGTTGATAATCTTCTACCGAAGTTCCAGCGATAATTCCAGTAAAAGTTTGGTTTTTTGCCTGAATTTCGTATAAATAAAACACAGGATGTTCTTCAGAAACTAAAATATTTTCGTTTTTAAAATCCTGATATTTATGTAAAACCCCTTTAAAACGCTTGTCGATTGTGATTTTTTGTGTATTCGCATACGCAGGATGAATCACGTGTAAAAACGAATACGGATTAAAGTTTAACCAAGCCGCAAGCTCAGCCGAACTATAATCGTCATACGTTCTACAAGTTACCAAAGCTACTTTATCAGCTGTGGGACGAACCGCTTTAAAAGGGATTATTTTACTCATTTATTCAATTGATAATTGATAATTATTTTGAGAATTGCTTTGAAACTTTCTCTGCTTTTTTGCTTTCTGAATAGTCATAAAAACCTTCACCAGATTTTACTCCTAATTTCCCAGCCATAACCATATTTACTAATAACGGACATGGAGCATATTTTGGATTTTTGAATCCGTCGTACATTACGTTTAAGATTGATAAACAAACGTCAAGCCCAATAAAATCAGCTAATTGTAATGGTCCCATTGGATGTGCCATTCCTAATTTCATAACCGTATCAATTTCAGCCACGCCAGCCACACCATTATATAACGTTTCGATAGATTCGTTAATCATTGGCATTAAAATTCTGTTCGCTACGAAACCTGGATAATCGTTTACTTCTGTTGGAGTTTTTCCTAATTTGATAGATAAATCCATGATGATTTTAGTCACTTCATCAGAAGTTGAATACCCACGGATAATTTCAACCAATTTCATAATCGGCACCGGATTCATAAAGTGCATTCCAATAACTCTTTCTGGATGAACAACTTGTGCTCCAATTTGCGTAATCGAAATAGAAGAAGTGTTACTTGCTAAAATTACGTTATGATCACAAATGTCGCTCAATTGCTTGAAGATGTTCATTTTCAACGTTACGTTTTCAGTTGCAGCTTCCACAACTAAATCACAACCAACTACACCATCTTTAATATCTGTGTAAGTAATAATGTTTGAAATTGTTTTGTGTTTGTCTTCTTCAGTGATGCTTCCTTTTGTTACCATTCTGTCTAAGTTAGCGGCAATTGTTGCCATTCCTTTTTCTAATGATTTTTCAGAAATATCAATTAATTTTACAGTAAAACCTGCTTGTGCAAATGTATGAGCAATTCCATTACCCATTGTTCCTGATCCTATTACGGCAATTTGTTTCATTATATTTTAATTTTGTTTTTTTTAGTTTCAAGTTTAAGGTTTTAAAGTTTTAACGTGAAACTTTAAACTTTAAACAATTTTTTATTTCCCAATACAATCAATAATCTGATACGCTACTCGTAACGCTTCCGTTCCGTCTTCTAAACTTACAATTGGAGTCGTGTCATTATTAATTGCGTCTGCAAACGATTCTAATTCGTCTAAAATAGCGTTGTTCGGATTTACGTTTGGATTATCGAAATAGATTTGTTTTTTCACACCTTCTGCATTTT
>JAZKHI010000166.1:0-19942 GCA_040385445.1 Bacteroidota bacterium
GTTTTTGTTACATAAAATTTCATTGTTTTTAAAAAAAAATTCATCTTTGTATAAATAAAAACTCTTCAAAATGTCAAAAGATAACTTTATTTCAGCATTACAATCTGGCTATACTTCAAAAGGCGACTTCATTACACTTGGTGCTGGAATGTTAGATGGTGAAACCATTGCTGAAACGCCAATAAACATCCCATTAAAAACCTTAAATCGTCATGGTTTAATTGCTGGTGCTACCGGAACTGGAAAAACAAAAACCATTCAAGTATTATCTGAACAATTAGCTGCGAAAGGAATTCCTGTTTTGATGATGGATATTAAAGGTGACTTTTCGGGAATTGCTCAGCCTGGTGAAGAAAAAAGTTTCATTATTGAACGACACGCAAAACTAAATATACCATTTACACCAAAAGGATTTTCTACAGAATTATTAACGCTTTCTGAACAAGATGGTGTACGACTAAGAGCTACCGTTTCAGAATTTGGACCCGTTTTATTTTCTCGAATTTTAGACTTGAATGATACGCAAGCTGGAGTGATTTCAGTTATTTTTAAATATTGTGATGACAATAAAATGCCATTGCTAGATTTAAAAGACATTAAAAAGGTAATGAATTATATTACTGAAGAAGGCAAAGACGAAATTTCGGAATCATATGGAAAAATCTCTACGGCAACAACTGGAACTATTCTGAGAAAAATCATTGAATTAGAACAACAAGGTGCTGATATCTTTTTTGGAGAAACGTCTTTTGAAATTGAAGATTTAATGCGAATTGACGAAAACGGATTCGGATACATTAATATAGTACGATTAAACGATATTCAGGATAAACCAAAGTTGTTTTCTACTTTCATGTTGAATTTACTGGCTGAAATTTACAACTTGATGCCAGAAAAAGGTGATGTGGAGCAACCAGAATTGGTTATTTTTATTGACGAAGCACATCTTATATTTAATGAAGCTAGTAAAACTTTACTAGACCAAATTGAAACTATTATAAAATTAATTCGTTCAAAAGGTGTTGGTGTATATTTTATAACACAAAACCCAATGGATATTCCGAAAGGTGTTTTAGCACAATTAGGTTTAAAAATTCAACACGCGTTACGTGCTTTTACAGCAAACGACAGACAAGCTATCAATCAAACCGCAGATAATTATCCAACTTCTGAATTTTACAAAACGGAAGAATTATTAACATCTTTAGGAATTGGTGAAGCTTTAGTTACGGCGTTAAACGAAAAAGGTATTCCAACGCCATTGGCTGCAACCATGATGCGAACTCCGGAAAGTAGGATGGATATTTTAACCGATGGTGAAATTGATACGATTAATTCAAAATCGAAATTAGTAAAAAAATATGCGGAAGAAATTGACAGAGAAAGTGCTTACGAAATTCTAACTAAAAAAATTGAAGAGATTTCTGCTGAAGTTGCCGAAAATGAAGAAGAAAAACAAGAAAGTAAAGAACCAAGTACCGCATCTGTAATTGGAAAATCAGTTGTAAAAGTGGTAACAAGCGCTAGTTTTATTCGCGGTGCATTTAGTGTGTTGATGCGTGTTTTAAAAGGCAAATAAAATAGTGAAAGCATTTATCACAATTGGACTACTAATACTTTCTAATGTTTTTATGACGTTAGCTTGGTATGGCCATTTAAAATTTAAGGATTTAAAATGGTTTGAAAACGCTGGATTAATTACAATAATATTAATTAGTTGGGGATTGGCGTTGTTTGAATATTGTTTCCAAGTTCCCGCGAATAAAATTGGATTTAATGGAAATGGCGGTCCGTTTAGTTTAATGCAATTAAAAGTGATTCAAGAAGTAATAACATTGATAGTTTTTGTTATTTTCTCCATGCTTTTCTTCAAAAACGAAACCTTTAAATGGAATCATGCTATCGGATTTTGTTTCTTGATATTAGCCGTTTACTTTATTTTTAAGAAATAAGACAACTTATGAAAAAATATTTTATCCAAAAATCACCATTTGTTGTTACTACAACCGATGGAAAAGTAATTGAAGAACATCATGGAAAAGTCGCAACTCAAAACAATGACATTTCAATTGCACATATGATTGCTCCATCTAATTGGAGTGAACCTTTTCAGACACCAGAATTCGAAGAATACACGTATATCATTAAAGGTAAAAAGCAATTTATTATAGAAGATGAAACAGTAATATTGGAAGCAGGTCAATCAATAAAAATAGAAGCGAATACAAGAGTACAATATTCTAATCCGTTTTCGGAACCTTGCGAATATATTGCCATTTGCAAACCGGCATTTGATTTCACGAAAGTACACCGAGAAGAAACATAAAAAAAACTCCCAGATGAATTACAATCTGGGAGTTTTTTATTAATATCTAATTGTTTTAAGCATTTCTTCTACTGCTTTTTCTAGTTGCGTATCTTTACCTTTTATAAAATCTTCATAAGATAATCCGACAAAAACATCTGGTTCCACTTGAAGATTTTCTGTAGCTCTTCTTTCTTCACCTATTGTCGCCACCATCGGAATTCCGAAAACTAATGTTGGATCAATTTGTGTTTCCCACCAAACTGCTGTTCCGGTTCCTGGAACACCTACTCCAATTAATTTTCCAGCTTTATTTTGTTTATAGATATAAGGAAAAATAAAAGCATCACTATAGTTTCCTTCCGACATTAATACACAACTTGGTTTTATCCATTTTCCAATTGGCTCGCTATCTTTTAACATATTTCCTTGCGGTGCGAAATCTAAATATCTTCTACCACTTAATAAAGTATATAAATCATCATGAAGCCAACCTCCACCATTGAATCTTGTATCCACAATTAAAGCTTCCTTTTCGAAATTTTTACCCATTACTTGATCATAAACTTCTCTGAAACTATTATCATTCATTCCTTGCACATGAACATAACCCACTTTTCCACCACTAAGTTTGTCAACCATAGTGTTCATTCTTTTAATCCAACGATTATACATTAAGGTTGTTTCTTCGCCAAATGAAATTGGCTTAACAGATTCTTGAAAAGCTACTCCATTAGCATCCACTCCACTAACTAAAGTATTCTTACCAACTTTTCGATTTAAGAATTTTGCCCAATCTACATCATTTGAAATTACTTCGTTATCAATTTTAGTAATGATTACACCTGCTTTTAATTTCGAATCTGCCTTATCAAATGGCCCACCTTGAATCACTTCAGTAACTTTTAAACCATTTTCTTTACTTTTTTGATCATATAACAATCCTAAAGTTGCTGTAATATCTGGATTATTTGCTTGAGGCGTATATCTTCCACCTGTATGAGAAGCATTTAATTCTCCTAAAATTTCACTTAATAACTCTTGAAAATCGTAGTTATTATTAATGTGTGGTAAAAATTTTGCATACGTTTCTTTATACATTTTCCAATCTACACCATGTAATTCCGGATCGTAGAATTTTTTTGCCGTTTGTCGCCACATATGATTATAAATGTACGCTCTTTCTGCTTGCGTATTTAAAACCATATCTGAAGCTACATCTATTGAAGATGTTTTTCCGCCTTCTACCTCAACTTTGGTCAATTTACCACCATTGTTTACGAATAAGTTTTTTCCATCTTTACTTAAAAAAAGTTGACTACCACTTCCGCCAAGTTTAGCTAAAATTTTTGTTTCTTTTGTTCTAGTTTCCGTTACCCAAATATCAAAACCTTTTTCAAAAGATGACAAATAGAATAGTTTACTTCCGTCTTCATTAAAAACAAAATCGGCGATTGAAGAACTATTTATCGTCACGCGAACTTTTCTAGTTTCTAAATTAGTCAAATCTGGATTCCAAGGTTTCGGTTCTTCTTTCTTAGTTTTTTTAGATTTGTCCTCTTTTTTATCTTCGGCTTCTTTAGCTTTTTTGGCTGCATCATCTTTTTCTTTTAAAAGAGCAGCGTCTTCTTTTGATAATTTAAAATTTTCTAAATCTTTTTTATCGAAAAACACCGCATACACATCTACTTCTCTGCTTCCTTGATACGCTAATGCTTTTCTTCCTTCTTTACTACTTAACCAAGTAATTGCTTTCCCACCCATTTGTTGTTTCGCAGATTCTTCTCCGAAACCACTCATAATTGGGTATTTTGTCTCTGAGCCATCCGCTTTAATCATAGCTGTATGTGAAATAGAGAAATTCCCCATGCTATCATCTACAAAAAGCCACTTGCTATCGTTACTCCAATTGAATCCGAAGTCACCATCAGAATAGCTGTAATTTCTACCTTCTGGTAAAATTGTTCTGGTTGCTTTCGAAGCTAAATTATATACTTTAACAATATTTCTTTCTTCGATATACGCAATCTCTTTTCCGTCAGGACTAAATTTTGGTAAAAATTCTTCTTTATCTGAACCAATAATTTTTTCTTCTTTTATAAGCGTTGAAGCATAAAAATAAGGCTCTTCTTTTCTTTCCACTTTAGCCGTATAAATATCCCAACTTTCATTTCTTTCAGCTGCATAAATTAACGTTTTTCCATCAGGCGACCATTGTACATAACGTTCTTGTTCAGGTGTATTCGTAATTCTTTTCGTAGAACCACCTTCTGCATTAACCACAAAAACTTCCCCACGAGAAATGAAAGCAATTTCTTTTCCATCCGGACTCGGAACAAACTCACTTATATTTCCAGACAATGGTAAGTTTTTCTCCACATTAGATTTTCCATCATTTTGAATAGTAACAGGAATTTTTTGCGGACTTGTACCATCAACCATCGTGTAAATTTGCCCATCATTTGTAAAGCATAATTTATTATCGTTTGAAATACTTAAATGCCGAACTGGATTGCTTTTGAAAAAAGTTAAGGCTGTAGCCGATTTAGACTGCACATTGAATTTATATACATTCTGATTGCTTCCATCTGCTTCACTTAAATAGTAAATACTTTTATCGTCAGCACTATAAACCGGTTCTCTATCTTCACCGATATAATTACTAATTTTAGTAAAAGATTGTGCATTTACATCAAAAGACCAAACATCTCTAGTTACACTACTTGTATGATGTTTTCTTAATGGATCTTCATATCCTTTTCTGTCTTGAAAAATAATTTGAGAACCTGATTTATTATATCTCGCGAATTCAATTCCGCCTTCCGTAATTAAAACGGGCTTTCCGCCAGAAACATTTACAGTATATAAATTTTGAAACAATCGTGGAGAATAAAAACGAATATTAGCTTCACTCGTTTGTCTGGAACTTCCAAAAAGGACATTTTTATTGTCTGGAGAAAAATCATATGGATAATCTTGCGCGCTATTGTATGTTAATCTTGTTGGATTTCCACCACTAATTGGCATTACAAAAATATCGAAATTACCATGTCTGTCGCTAGCAAAAGCAATTGACTTTCCATCATTACTCCAAACCGGCATCATGTCATGAGCTTCATGAATGGTTAAAGGTGTTGCAGTTCCGCCTTGAGCGTTGACCAAATAAATATCGCCTTTATAACCAAAAGCGATTGTTTTTCCATCCGGAGAAATAGATGGATAGCGTAACCAAAGTGCATCTTGTGCAAAGGAAATACTTGTTAGCAAAAAGAATTGCAAACAAAAAAGGGTTGATTTAAAATTCATAAGATTAGTTTATAGTT
Organism: Bacteroidota bacterium; assembly: GCA_040385445.1. Taxonomy (GTDB): domain Bacteria; phylum Bacteroidota; class Bacteroidia; order Flavobacteriales; family Flavobacteriaceae; genus Flavobacterium. Next base: position 5,629 of record JAZKHI010000166.1, read on the forward strand.
GTCTAATCAAATTTAAGAATTTTAAAATTAATTTTCTGCTTTTTGAAGCATATTAACAAGAATACTATGAAATAAAAAATATCTAACTACTTTTTATCAACGTCTTTAAGTATGCTAAAAACAAAATAACCTAATAAAGTCAATGATAACAATATAACAGACCATAAGAAAACTGGTTTTTCCCAAAATGATTTTTCAGTACCATTTTTAACTTCTGTATCTGTTTCCTTTAAACTTAAGATAGTTGCTTTTGGTAATTCAGATGAAAAATTTTGAGTAAAATTAGCCAAATCGTAATTGGGTTGCGATAGAGTCGAATCAATTATTACTTCATATTTTTCATTAGCTTTTAAATCGGCCACAACAGAAATAGTGTTTTGGAACACTCCAATTTTTGAAATCTCTAAAGGTTGATTGTCTTGATTGTCAATTTCAATGGTGAATTCTTTTTCAAAAAAAGCATTCAATTGAAAGTTATTGGAAGTATTAGAATTTAAATTGAAGTTAGAAATTTCTACTTTAAAATTTTCTGTTTTATTTCTTACTTTTCGAGTTGAATTTACAATTACAGAAGCGTTTCTTAAAAACAGTTTCGTTTTTATATCAAAAGAAATTCCATCTACTTTTTGAAAATTATCAGAAGTGAATGTAATAATTGTTTTCTTTCGTTTTTGATCTTCAGTAATTTTATATTTAAAATCATTTATATAATCAAAAAAAATGGTTTTGTTTTCACCTCTATTAAACCCAATATCAATAACATTAATTGGTAATGAATTTTTGTCAAAAAAATCAATTCTTAAAAATTTATAATTATTTTGAGGAAATGATATGATTCTTTCAACCGAAGTTCCGCTTTCATTATATAAGCCCGTCAATATCTGATTAGAAGTCAATCCGAACCATTCTTTCAAATCATAACTTCCACTAACTATGTATTTCTTTTCTATTTTTGTGTTTGAAATCAACAATGATAATTCACTACAATATTTCATTTTCTGTTCATCAATTGGAATAACATATGAACTAATAGAATCTCCAATAATTTCTTTTTTTACATTTTTGAATTTATTAAAAATAAAAGAACTTCTTTTTTCGTTATCAAAAATAACATAAGGCACTTCTTTTTTACTTTTATCTAAAATTCTGAAATAATCTAGATTATCCTGACTTGCCGAACGAATCTCAGGTGATATTGCTATCTTATGAAATCCGTCTTTTTGGATATTTGAAATAGTCGCTTTATGACTTTGAGAAAACCCAAAACCAGAAAGCAATAGGCAAAATATAAGAATTTTAATTTTCATCTGAACGAGTATTTGAATCTTCAACAACTAATTTTTTGATTTTTTGATACACGAATGAAATAATCAGGATTAAAACTCCCAATAAAATAAACGCAATGATTTTTCCTGTTTCGGAAACATTATTAATATCGTACACAAATAACTTCACTACAGTTAATCCTAACAAAGACAAAGCTATAATTCGTATTTCTTTCCATTGGTGTTTGATTCCAACAATCAACAAAACAAAAGACAAAATTCCCCATAAAATAGGATAACCAATTTTAATGACTTGCGTTTTAACCTGATCAATTCCATCAGAAACAATCCAGTAAATTTCATTACTCAAAGCATCTTTATCTGTTAGTGTTTTAGATTTTTTCGCAATGGCATTTTCAATTCCAGAAGCATCATTAAAATGAACGGCATGCACTAACAATTCGTTACTTAAAATATAAACTCCTGAAATTACCAAAATCCAAATAGCGAATTTTGATTTGAAAATTTCTAAAACCGAATTGTCTTTTATTTGTCTTACTAAAATCACAAAGTAATACACCAAACATATTAATAAGATATAATGAAAATAAAACGCAAAATTAGAACTGGCTTTTATCTCCATATTCTGAGCCAATTCGTGGATTGGTAATTTGGAATACAAAAACATGTAAAGCAAAACATTAATCCCAATCAATGCAAATATTGGTAAAAACAGCGTTACCTTATTTTTGTTAAACACATAAAAAGCGAGTAAAGTTGCGAAAACAAAATGATACACCACCGAGAACGAATATACCGAATGATGATTGGGTAAAAACGCTGTAGCTTGATAAGAAATCTCTAAGATTCCCACAAAATAAGCAAGAATAACTCCCACAAAAGCAATTATATTTTTGTAGAAATTAGGTTGAAACGTCAATTTATAAATGATACTGTTTTCCGTTTCTCTATTTAATACGAAATAGGTAGCAACTAGTGAAGCTAAAGCTACAAATCCAGTTATAAATATCTTATTGAAAACAATATTTAAAGTGATGTCAAATGAACCATAAACTTGGAACCAATCGATTATTAAACTAAAAACCATTAACACCTGAACAGCAACGGCACTCAATTTAAATAAACTAATCTTTGATTTTTGTGACAACCAAAATAGCATAACTGCTTCGCAAGCCCAGAATAGAGTAATATGATTTCCTTCAAACTGAATTGGAATGGTTAACGTTACAAAAGTTAAAACCAAAGCAATTAATAAGTACACCGCATTTTTTTCCAATCCGAATTTCTTGAATAAAATGGTCGTATAAATAAAATTATAAATCGCTAAAGAAAGTGTAAACAATCCTTTTAAATCTAGTTTTGCATCTTGGATAATTGACAATCCAATTCCGAAATACACAAATGTATTGGCTGTGATAATGAAATATTCAATCGTTGAAAAAACACCTTTATTTCTCACATTATTAATAACAACTGTAATACTAAATATGAAATAAAATAAGGTAGCGAAAATAAATGCACCTTGATGTGGCAATTTATTATTTGTCATTTCGGTTATGCACCAACTTGAGAATAATACGGTTGTAAATACAAAAGATAAAATGGTAACTAAATTCCATTTTTTATAATAAGCTATGGCTAAAATACCCACATTTAAAATGGCGATATAAGTAAACAAAACCGCATAATTCCCTTGCCCAGTACTTACCATAAATGGAACAGCAAAACCACCAATTAAGGATAAAACGGCTAATTCTTGTCGGTTATAATTTATAGAAACAAACGCACTAAATGCCGTGATGACAACCATTATAGCAAAGGCAACAGTCTGATTGAAAATATGATAATCATGAAAAGCAATGGCAATGGTGAAATAATAAATACTTATCGCTCCAGCAACAATTACGGAACTAAAAGCAATGTAATTTTTCTTTAATTTATGAGCAACTCCCATAACTAAAGTTCCAGATAAAATTCCGATAGCAACTCTTGCTGTTTCGTTTATCCAGTTTTTATCAATGGCATATTTTACGAAAAAGCTAATCCCTAAAACCAGAATTAAAATTCCAATTTTGTTAATTAAGTTTTCGCCAATAAATTTTTCTAAATCGGGATTGTTTTCTTTGAATTTTTCAAACCAAGATTTCTCTGGAAGACTAACTGGTTTTTCTGTAAAAGCGGCTGGTGTTTTAAATACAATTTTATCTTGTACTCCTTCTTGATGCGCTAGTTTTGAAACAACAGGAATCGGTTGCTCTGCTTCAAAAACAGGCTTCGGTTGTTCTACAATAATGTCTGGTTTTTTAAAAATTGGTTCTTCTTTGAGAACTTCTTTGATGGTTTCGGTTGGAGATTTTTCTCTTTGTTTGATTTCTTTATTTAATTCATGGACCTTATCGTGTAACCGAAAAATCGAATCTTGTAGACTTTGAAATTTCGCATTAATATTTGATAAAACCATCAATATCAATACAATTATAATTATTGGGAATAAAAAATCCATAGAATATATTTAGAATAATCAAATGTAAGAAATATTACCACAAAAATCAGAAGCTAATTTAATTTATTAAGCTTTTAACAATTCCAGGATTTTATTTTCTACTTCTTCGGAATTCCAAATTTGATGAATGTTATCCATTTTTAGAACTTCTTGCATAATTTCATTTTGCCTGTCGCCAATTGCCAAAGCTTCGGCATACGGTTGATGACTAAATGTTACACGAGAATATAGCGGAACCCATCGTTCTGGATGTTTGTCTGAAAACCATTTTTCAATTTTCTTTTGAAGTAAGAAATTGGCATCAGCCGTTTTAGAACTCATTTCTAAGAAATTTCTGTATGACAGTTCTGCAATGGCATCGGCGTTTGGTTTTCTTGAATTTTCATAATCATTAAGCAAGTTTGCCCAATCATCACCATATTCTTCCATCATTTTTTCCAATACGGTAATGTCTTCAAAACCTACATTCATTCCATGACCATAAAACGGAACAATAGCATGACAAGCATCACCAATTAAGGCCACTTTATCACTAAATGTCCATGGAAAACATTTCATAGTTACTAAATAACTTGTTGGATTTTTAAAGAAATCTTCCACTAAATTTGGAATAACGGCTGAAGTATCTGGGAAATGATTTGCGAAGAAAGCTACTAATTCTTCTTTTGTTTTTAACGATTCGAAAGAGTTTTCGCCATCGTGAGGCATAAATAATGTGCAAGTAAAACTTCCATCTAAATTAGCCAAAGCCATTAACATGAAATTACCACGAGGCCAAATATGTAAAGAGTTTTTATCTAATTTATGCGTTCCATCTGCGTTGGCAGGAATATTTAATTCTTTATAACCGATATTTAAAAATTCTTGAGAATAATTAAACATACTTTGACGTTGCATTTTGTGTCTAATTCTAGAAAAAGCACCATCGGCACCAAAAGTCAAATCGTAATCATGTGTAGTCCACTCTCCTCTTTCTGAATCACCAGTTGAAATAGTTGCTGTGGTTAAATCTACATCCCAAACTTTCTCTTCAAAGTAAAATTGAACACCTTCTTTTTCAGCAAGATCCACCATTTTCTTATTAAGCAAACCTCTAGAAAGTGAATAAATAACTTCACCATCTTTGCCGTAAAATTGTTCGTTAACTGTATCTATTCCGGTATGAATAGCACGTTTTTCTACTGGAATTCCAATACCTAAAACTTCTTTATCCAAGCCCACATCGCGTAATGCTTTCACTCCTCTATCTGACAATACAAGATTTATAGAACGCCCTGTGAAATTGATTTTTCTGATATCTGGACTTCTATCGTAAACATGAACCGTATGACCTCTTCTTTTAAGATATATTGCTAATAACGTTCCAACTAAACCAGAACCTACAACTGCAATTTTTTTAGGATTTTGCATGAATTTTACTTAATAAATAAGATTACAAAAATAAGGTTTATTCCTTAATTTATTGCAATTTTTAAACTTTAATCATCCTCAATTTTTAATTTGAGAATACAAAAAAAGCGCATGATTAAAATTAAACCATGCGCTTTTTCTTGAAAATATTTTTTATTCTTCTTTCTTATTAGCATCTATTATGGCTCCCGTTCCGGCACCAACACCAGCACCAGCAACACCACCAATAATAGCACCCGTTCCTTTTTTCTTACTTACTATAGCCCCAGTTACAGCTCCAACTCCAGCACCAATTACGGCACCTTTCGCAGTATTACTCCAACCTTTCTTTTTTGGAGCAGCTTGAGTTGTTGTTGTATTGTTAACTACAACTGTTTTTGAATTTTGAACAGCTTCTTTTTCTTCATTCACTCTGGCTAATTCAGTTTCCATAGAATCTACCACTCTTTGTTGTTCTATTGCTGTTTTCATCGAATCAATACTCGCTTGTTTCGCTTTCTCAATTTCTTCTTTATTTTGAAATTGGCATGAAACAAGTAAAAACGTAAATAATAATACACATGCACTTTTCATAAAAATAGATTTTAAATTAATATCTAACAAAGTAACGAAAAATTAATACATAACAATTTATATAATTCTTTAAAAAAGTATTAGAATTTCAACTTTTGACCAACATCTAACTTTTGAGATTTAGCTAATATTCCACACATGTGGAATAACATTCTTGCACCAACATTTCCATCCCAATCATCATTTTCACCTGGCGCTACTTCCACTAAATCGAAACCAATGATTTCTTTACCAGAATTGGCCAACAAGTTAAATAAATAGGTTGCTTGTTCAAATGAAAAACCTCCTGGAACTGGCGTTCCTGTATTCGGACAATACCAAGGATACATTCCGTCAATATCAAATGAAATAGTAACTTTTTGTGGTAATTGAGAAATAATTTCCTCACATTGTTGTTTCCAAGTTTGTCCGTCAAAAGCTTTAGCTTTCATATCTGAATCGGTATGAACAATTACCCTGCCTTTTGAATCTTTAACCACATTAACTTCTTGCTCGCAGAAATCTCTAATTCCAACTTGGACAATTTTTGATACTTGAGGAATTTGTAATGTATTATACATAATTGAAGCGTGTGAATACGTAAATCCTTCATAGGCAATTCGTAAATCCATGTGTGCATCTAAATGCAAAATTCCAAAACTTTCATGTTGTGTAGCTAATGCTTCATAATAACCAAGCGGCGTACTATGATCACCACCTAAAAGAGCAACTTTCTTACCTTTATTTTGCCAATATAAAACTTTGTCTTTTACTTCTGTATGCAAAGCTCTACACGCTTTATTTATTTTATGTAAGTCTTCTAATAAAGCTGGAAATGTTTCTACATCTTCTCCATTTTCCAAAGTTTCGATAATTGGCTGAGCTAAATCTTTATATTTTTCTGAATTTTTCGCCCATTGTTCTGGTGCTTCATCCATATAAATTCCAAGTTTCCATAATTCTGGAAAATCTTGATGTAATAAATCCACTTGAAAAGACGCATCAAAAACCGCATCTGGACCTTCAGACGCACCAGATCCATAACTTACAGTTACTTCCCAAGGCACAGGAATGATAATAATTTCTGATTCTTCAGCTGTAAATGGTAATCCAAAAATGGTTGCATCAGCTAAACCAGGTTGTGATGGATCGAAATTCTCTATTTTTTGTTGCTTATTCATTTTTATGAAGTTTCTTAGTAACTTATTTATTTAAGATTCCTTGTTTTAAAATTTGTCCGAAATTATAAATATCTTCAAAAGAAGTATAAAACGGAACAGGAGCTAAACGAATTACATTTGGTTCGCGCCAATCAGTAATTACTCCATTTTGCATTAAGTACGTAAACAATTCTTTTCCTTGTCCGTGTAAATAAACAGACAATTGACAACCTCTTTCTTCTTGATTTGATGGTGTGATGACTTCAAATTCAGTTCCGTCAATTTCTTTATCAATTTCATGAAGTACAAATTCTAAGTAAGAAGTAATTACATTTCTTTTTGCAATTAGTTTATCCATACCTACTTCGGCAAACATTTCAACAGTTGCTAAATAAGGCGCTAAAGTTAAAATTGGCAAATTACTAACTTGCCAACCATTTGCTCCTTCCACTGCATCAAAGTTTGGTTCCATTAAGAAACGACGCTCTTTATTATGACCGTACCAACCTGCAAAACGATTTAAGTCTTTGTTAGAATGATGCTTTTCGTGAACAAAATATCCAGAAGCATTTCCTGGTCCTGAATTCATGTATTTATAACTACACCAAGCAGCAAAATCTACTTGCCAATTGTGTAAATTTAATTCGATATTTCCTGCTGCATGCGCTAAATCCCAACCTACAAGTGCACCAGCTTTATGTCCGGCTGCAGTGATTGTTTTCATATCAAAAACTTGACCCGTATAATAATTTACACCACCAATGAAAACAAGCGCTAACTCATCGCCTAATTCTTCAATTTTTGCTAAAATATCTTCTTGTCTGGTTGTTAATTCACCGTCTCTTCTTTTGATTTCAACAATAGCATCTTCTGGAGCAAAACCGTGAAATTTCACTTGACTTTGCAACATATATTGGTCTGATGGAAATGCTTTTTCTTCACATAAAATTTTAATTCTTTTCCCTTTTGGTTGATAAAAAGAAACTAATAATAAATGTAAGTTTACCGTAAGTGTATTCATTACACCCACTTCAGAAGCTTTTGCTCCAACCAATTTAGCTAATGGAGTACAAAATCTTTCGTGATAATCCCACCATGGTTTTTCAGAATAAAAATGACCTTCTACAGCCATATTCGCCCAATCACCCATAACTTCATCAACATATTTTTTTGTGATTTTTGGCTGTAAACCTAAAGAGTTTCCCGTAAAATAAATAACATTTTTATTATTATGTTGGGGAAAATAAAATTCGTTTTTATAGTTTTTTAATTCATCTTGAGCGTCTAAGCTTTGCGCGAATTCTTTAGTATTTAAAAAGTTCATTGTAGTTAATTTAGTAGCGTAAAAGTAGAAAAAAATTAAGACACTATATAGTTTTAGCCTGTAATTTACCGCAATAAAATATTCTTTTTTTCATTCTTCTTCAAAATAAAAAGGTACCATAACAATACTATGCTAAATTTTTCTTTTTTAAATAATAAAAAAAATCTAAATTTTCTTCACAATAAATCCCAAACAAAACCATATAAAAAAACCCAACAAAATGTTGGGTTTAATTTTTATTGTTAAATTTGAAACAAGTTCAAATTATAGAATTAACATGGCATCTCCGTAAGAGTAGAAATTATATTTTTCTTTAATAGCGATTTCGTAAGCTTTTTTCATTAAGTCGTGACCACAGAATGCAGAAACCATCATTAATAAAGTTGATTTTGGTGTGTGGAAATTAGAAACCATCGCATCAGCCAAACTAAAATCGTAAGGTGGATAAATGAATTTATTTGTCCAACCCGTGTAAGGATTTAAAGTTCTCATTGAAGAAACTGTACTTTCCATGGCACGCATTGAAGTTGTACCAATACAACATACTTTATGTTTCTTAGCTCTTGCTCCGTTAATGATATCGCACGCTTCTTGCGTAACTACCATTTCTTCAGAATCCATTTTGTGTTTAGATAAATCTTCTACTTCAACTGGATTAAAAGTACCTAAACCAACGTGTAAAGTTACTTCTGCAAAGTTGATTCCTTTAATTTCTAAACGCTTCATTAAATGTTTAGAAAAGTGCAAGCCAGCAGTTGGAGCTGCAACAGCACCTTCTTCTTTTGCGTAAATAGTTTGGTAACGTTCCGCATCTTCTGGAGTTACTTCACGATTGATGAATTTTGGGATTGGAGTTTCACCTAATTCAATTAATTTTTCTCTAAATTCTTCGTAAGAACCGTCATATAAAAAACGTAAAGTTCTACCACGAGAAGTTGTATTATCAATAACTTCAGCTACTAATGAATCGTCGTCACCAAAGTATAATTTATTTCCAATTCTAATTTTACGAGCTGGATCTACTAAAACATCCCATAAACGTTGCTCAGCATTTAATTCTCTTAATAAGAAAACTTCAATTCTTGCTCCTGTTTTTTCTTTATTACCGTATAAACGTGCTGGAAAAACTTTCGTGTTATTCAACACCATTACATCTCCATCATCAAAATAATCGATAATATCTTTAAACATTTTATGTTCTATTTCACCTGTTTTTCTATGTACAACCATCAAACGAGATTCGTCTCTGTTTTCTGAAGGAAATTCTGCTAATAATTCTTCTGGCAAGTTAAACTGGAAGTGAGATAATTTCATATAAATATATTAAGATTAATGAATTAAGTATTAAGACAAAGCTTTGCTTAAATCGGTTGCAAATATACGATTGTGAGATAGGCGTTGTCAAGTAAAAACGTATTTATTTTTGAATAAGCCACAAAGACGCACGATCGCAAAGTTATTTTTTGTGATTTATTTAAGAGAATAGGGTAAAACAACAATACTCTTTAATTTTTAAACATATAAGTCATTTAAGTTTTTGTTTGAAAAGCTCAAAAAAATTAAGTTCATTTAAGATAGATTGCTTGTTCCTTGCAATGAAGTGAAATAAAAAATCCCGATAAAAACCGGGATTAATTAAATTTATTTTCTGTCGTCAAATTTCACGAAGTCTCTTAAAGGATGACCTGTGTAAACTTGTCTTGGACGACCAATTGGTTCTTTGTTCACACGCATTTCTTTCCATTGTGCGATCCAACCTGGTAAACGACCGATTGCGAACAATACCGTAAACATATCAGTTGGAATTCCTAATGCACGGTAAATAATACCAGAATAGAAATCTACGTTTGGATATAATTTTCTTTCCACGAAATAAGGATCAACTAAAGCGGCTTCTTCTAATCTTTTCGCGATAGCTAAGATTGGATCGTTCACCCCTAATTCAGCCAATACTTCATCAGCTGCTTTTTTGATGATTTTCGCTCTTGGATCGAAATTTTTGTATACTCTATGTCCGAATCCCATTAAACGGAATTCATCATTTTTATCTTTTGCTTTTGCTAAATATTTATCAGCATCACCACCATCTTTTTGGATAGCTTCTAACATTTCTAATACTGCTTGATTTGCACCACCATGTAATGGACCCCAAAGTGCAGAAACACCTGCAGAGATTGAAGCAAATAAACCAGCGTGAGATGAACCTACCATACGAACTGTAGATGTAGAACAGTTTTGCTCGTGATCTGCGTGTAAGATGAATAATTTATCTAAAGCTGCAACAACTGTTGGGTTTGCAGCGTATGGTCCAGTAGGCAATTTAAACATTAATTGCATAAAGTTTTCTACATAACCAATTGTGTTATCATAATAATTTAAAGGATAACCCATACTTTTTCTGTATGTCCAAGTAGCTAAAACAAGGAATTTACCCATTGTTTTACAAATACCTTCATACATTTCTTTTTCATTTTCTACATTAACTACTTTTGGGTTAAAAGCAGTAAGCGCACTTGTTAACGCAGATAAAACGCCCATTGGGTGAGCAGTTTTTGGAAAACCATCGATGATGTTTTTCATTTCTTCGTTAACTAAAGTATATTTACGAATATTTGTTTCGAAATCTGCTAATTGTGCTTTTGTTGGCAATTCTCCAAAGATAACTAAATAAGAAACTTCTAAAAAGTCTGCTTTATCAGCTAAATCTTCAATTGAATAGCCACGGTATCTTAAAATCCCTTCTTCTCCATCTAGGAAAGTAATATCACTTTTACAAACTCCTGAGTTTTTATATCCTGGATCGTAGGTTATTGCTCCTGTTAAATCTCTTAATTTACTAATATCGATAGCTGTTTCATTTTCGCTTCCAACCATAACAGGAAGTTCGAATTTATTGCCATCAATTTCTATAATTGCGTTTTTCGACATGATATATATATAAATTTGGTAAGTATAATTATGTTTGTTGCGAATTTAATAATTAATTCTTGAATTTTAAAATTAATACATAGATAAATTGAACAATAGCATATACAAAATCTATACTCTTTTATAAAATCGACGCAAGTTAAAACAAAAAACCAATAAACTTTCGCTCATTGGTTTTTAAAATTTATTTTGAAATGAGATTATTTCACCTTAAAGGCATTTGCACCTGGAAAGTAAGCTACTTCGTTTAATTCTTCTTCAATACGTAATAATTGATTGTATTTTGCCATACGATCTGAACGAGAAGCTGAACCTGTTTTAATTTGTCCACAGTTTAATGCAACTGCTAAATCAGCAATTGTATTGTCTTCTGTTTCTCCAGAACGGTGACTCATAACTGAAGTATAACCTGCATTATGCGCCATGTTTACCGCTGCAATCGTTTCAGATAAAGTTCCGATTTGGTTTACTTTAATTAAGATTGAATTTGCAATTCCTTCGTTAATTCCACGAGATAATCTGTCTACGTTTGTTACGAATAAATCGTCACCTACTAATTGCACTTTATTTCCAATTTTCTCCGTTAAATATTTCCAACCTTTCCAATCGTCTTCGTACATTCCGTCTTCGATAGAAATAATAGGATATTTCGCTGCTAATTCTGCTAAATAATCTGCTTGTTCTTCTGAAGTTCTGATTTTTCCACCAGCACCTTCAAATTTAGAGTAATCGTATTTTCCGTCTACATAAAATTCAGAAGCTGCACAATCTAAAGCAATCATAATATCATCTCCAAAAGTGTAACCAGCGTTTGTAACAGCTAATTTGATAGAATCTAAAGCATCTTCAGTTCCACCAGCTAAATTCGGTGCAAAACCACCTTCATCACCTACTGCTGTAGATAAATTACGGTCGTGTAATACTTTTTTAAGGTTATGGAAAATTTCCGTTCCCATTTGCATAGCATGAGTAAAAGAAGTTGCTTTTACAGGCATAATCATAAATTCTTGAAACGCAATCGGCGCATCTGAATGCGAACCACCATTGATAATATTCATCATTGGAACTGGCAACGTATTTGCAGAAACTCCACCAACATAACGATATAAAGGCATTCCTAATTCGTTAGCAGCAGCTTTCGCCACAGCTAAAGAAACTCCTAAAATTGCATTAGCACCTAAGTTAGATTTATTTGGTGTACCATCTAACTCAATCATCATTTTATCGATAGCATTTTGTTCAAAAACTGACATTCCAACTAATTCCGAAGCAATAGTAGAATTTACATTTTCAACCGCTTTTAAAACACCTTTACCCATGAAAGCTTTTCCACCATCACGTAATTCAACAGCTTCGTGTTCTCCAGTAGAAGCTCCAGATGGAACTGCCGCTCTACCTAAAATTCCGTTTTCTGTAATTACATCAACTTCTACTGTTGGATTTCCTCTTGAATCTAATATTTGTCTTGCGTGAACTTTGATTATTATGCTCATATTTTTAATTTTAATTATCTCTATTATGTTTTTAACAAAGTTAAATATATTTTATTTTTAACGTCTGATTTAGCTTAAAACTTATAAACGATAACGTTTTAGCTTTTTGAAGATTTGATGTTTTCGATAAATTCATCAAATAAATAACTAGAATCGTGTGGTCCTGGACTTGCTTCTGGGTGATATTGTACCGAGAAACAGTTCTTAGATTTCATTTTCATTCCTGCAACCGTTCCATCATTTAAATGCACGTGAGTCAATTCGAAATCAGGATGACTTTCCAGTTGTTCTTTATTTACAGCAAATCCGTGATTTTGAGAAGTGATTTCACCTTTACCTGTAACAAGATTTTTTACTGGATGATTGATTCCTCTGTGTCCGTTAAACATTTTGTAAGTAGAAATTCCGTTTGCTAAAGCAATAACTTGATGTCCTAAACAAATTCCGAATAAAGGTTTGTTCTCCGCTAAAATATTTCTCGCTACCTCTTGAGCAGAAAATAATGGATCTGGATCACCAGGTCCGTTTGACAAGAAATATCCATCAGGACTGAAAGTTTTCATGTCTTCAAAAGTCGCATTATATGGATATACTTTGATGTAACAATCGCGCTTTGCTAAATTTCTTAAGATATTCGTTTTGATACCTAAATCTAAAGCTGCAATTTTAAATGTTGCTTTTTCATCTCCGAAGAAATATGGTTCTTTCGTTGAAACTACTGAAGCCAAATCTAAACCTTCCATATCAGGAGCTTGGTTCAACTTAATTTTCAATTCTTCAACAGAAGTTCCATCTGTAGAAATAATCGCATTCATAGCTCCGTTATCTCTAATATAACTTACCAAAGCACGAGTATCGACATCAGAAATTACAATTAGGTTTTGTTTTTCAAAATAATCATATAAACTTCCTGAAGCATCTTCACGAGAAAAATTCATGCTGAAGTTTTTACAAACTAATCCAGAAATTTTCACACCATCTGATTCCACTTCATTTGTATTCACACCATAGTTTCCAATGTGCGCATTGGTAGTAACCATAATTTGCCCATAGTATGATGGATCTGTAAATATTTCTTGATAACCAGTTGTTCCCGTATTAAAGGCAATTTCACCAAAAGTTGTTCCTGAAATTCCAATTGATTTCCCATGGAAAATAGTTCCATCTTTTAGAAGAAGAATAGCTTGTTGTTTGTCGTTGTATTTCATTAGTTGTTGTAGTTTTTAAATAAGAAGAAAATAAGACTTCCCATTAATTGTATTTTTGATTTTGCAAAATTACGTTTTAGTAATTATAAAAAAAAAGGATAAACAAAAATTTGTTTATCCTTTTTTATATTTAAATCAATAGATTCATAATTATTCAGCAGCATCTGTTGTATCAGTTGACTCAGCAGCTGGAGCTTCTCCAGTTGTTTCATCAGCCTTTTTAGACTTACCTCTACGAGTAGATGCTTTTTTAACTTCTTTTTTTGCAGTTGAATAAATTGTATTGAAATCTACTAATTCGATCATAGCCATATCCGCGTTATCCCCTAAACGGTTTCCTAACTTGATGATACGAGTATAACCTCCTGGACGATCTCCAACTTTGTCAGCTACTTCTCTGAACAATTCAGTAACAGCATACTTGCTTCTTAAATAAGAAAAACAAATACG
>JAZKHI010000166.1:20042-22503 GCA_040385445.1 Bacteroidota bacterium
CTCTGAACAATTCAGTAACAGCATACTTGCTTCTTAAATAAGAAAAACAAATACGTCTGTTGTGAGTTGTATCTTCTTTTGATTTTGTTACAAGCGGCTCAAAAAATTGTTTTAAAGCTTTTGCTTTAGCAACAGTTGTATTGATACGTTTGTGCTCAATAAGTGAACATGCCATATTAGCAAGCATTGCTTTTCTATGACCTGTTTGTCTACTTAAATGATTGAATTTTTTTCCGTGTCTCATGACATTTTTATTTTAAACTTCATCTTGCATCGATCCGCTATGGAGAGCAAAATATGAAGCAATTATTCTTTATCTAACTTGTATTTTGCTAAGTCCATTCCGAAAGTAAGGTTTTTATTAGCCACTAACTCATCTAATTCAGTTAATGATTTTTTACCGAAGTTACGGAACTTCATTAAGTCGTTTTTATTGAAAGAAACTAAGTCTCCAAGAGTATCAACTTCAGCAGCTTTTAAGCAATTTAATGCTCTAACTGACAAGTCCATATCAACTAATTTAGTTTTCAATAGTTGTCTCATGTGTAATGATTCCTCATCATAAGACTCAGTTTGAGCAATTTCATCAGCCTCAAGAGTGATTCTTTCGTCAGAAAACAACATAAAATGGTGAATCAACGTTTTAGCAGCTTCTGTTAATGCATCTTTTGGATTAATTGAACCGTCAGTTTTGATTTCGAAAACTAATTTTTCGTAATCTGTCTTTTGTTCAACACGGAAGTTTTCAATTGAATACTTCACATTTTTCACAGGCGTATAAATAGAGTCTGTAAAAATTGTTCCAATAGGAGCATTTGGTTTTTTATTTTCTTCAGCAGGAACATATCCTCTACCTTTTTCGATAGAAAGTTCCATGTTGATAGTTGTTTTGCTATCTAAGTTACAAATTACTAAGTCTGGGTTTAAAACTTGAAATCCAGAAATAAATTTTTGGAAATCTCCAGCTGTAATTTGATCTTTACCAGAAAGTGAGATAGAAACTGATTCGTTATCGATATCTTCAATTTGACGTTTGAAACGTACTTGTTTAAGATTTAAGATAATTTCAGTTACATCTTCTACTACACCAGAAATTGTTGAAAATTCATGTTCAACTCCTTCAATTCTTACAGATGTAATAGCAAAACCTTCTAATGCAGAAAGTAGAACTCTTCTTAAAGCGTTACCAACTGTTAATCCATAACCAGGTTCTAAAGGTCTAAATTCGAATTTACCTTCAAAATCGGTAGAATCGATCATGATAACTTTATCGGGCTTTTGAAAATTAAATATTGCCATATCTTCGACTAATGTCAATTATTATTTGTTATACAACTCTACGATTAGTTGCTCTTTAATATTTTCTGGTATTTGAAGTCTTTGAGGAACTGTAACAAACGTACCTTGTTTTGTATCGTTGTTAAAAGTAATCCACTCATATACAGAAGAATTGTTAGCTAAAGAACGTTCAATAGCTTCAAGAGATTTAGATTTTTCACGAACTGCAACAATATCACCTGGTTTTAAGTGGTAAGATGGTACATTTACCAATTCACCATTAACCGTGACATGTCTGTGAGAAACGATTTGACGCGCACCTCTACGAGTAGGAGCAATTCCCATTCTGTAAACTACGTTGTCTAAACGAGCTTCACATAGTTGTAACAAGATTTCCCCTGTTACACCTGAAGCAGCAGATGCTTTTTCAAATAAATTTCTGAATTGACGCTCTAAAATACCATAAGTATATTTTGCTTTTTGCTTTTCCATTAACTGGACAGCATATTCAGATTTTTTACCTCTTCTTTTTGCCAAACCATGTTGACCAGGAGGATAATTTCTTCTTTCGAAAGCTTTATCTTCTCCGAAAATTGCTTCACCAAACTTACGGGCGATTCTTGTTTTTGGACCAGTATATCTTGCCATTTTACAAATTTTAATTTAAGGTAGGGATTATGAATTAAGGTCTTTCCTTCGATAATCTAAATTCCTACCTTTGTTTTATACTAATTGTTATACTCTTCTTCTTTTTGGAGGACGACATCCATTGTGTGGCATCGGAGTAACGTCGATAATCTCAGTTACTTCAATTCCGCTATTATGGATAGATCTGATAGCAGATTCTCTACCGTTCCCTGGACCTTTTACGTAAACTTTTACTTTTTTAAGTCCAGCTTCAAGAGCTACTTTTCCACAATCTTCAGCAGCCATTTGGGCAGCGTACGGAGTGTTCTTTTTAGAACCTCTGAAACCCATCTTACCAGCTGATGACCAAGAAATAACCTCACCTTTTTTGTTTGTTAACGAAATGATGATGTTGTTAAAAGTAGCGCTAATATGTGCTTCTCCAGAAGACTCAACGATAACTTTACGTTTTTTTGCAGTTGCCTTAGCCATATTATTTACTATTTAGTTGCTTTTTTCTTGTTAGCAACAGTTTTTCTTTTACCTTTTCTTGTTC
>JAZKHI010000167.1:0-7136 GCA_040385445.1 Bacteroidota bacterium
AGTTTACCAACTGTTTTGGTTTATGGTCATTATGATGTGCAACCAGCGGATCCAATTGAATTATGGGATTCTCCTCCATTTGAACCCGTAATCAAAACTACAGAAATTCATCCAGAAGGTGCGATTTTTGCTCGTGGAGCTTGTGACGACAAAGGTCAGATGTACATGCATGTGAAAGCTTTCGAATACATGATTGCGAACAACAACTTACCTTGTAATGTGAAATTCATGATTGAAGGTGAAGAAGAAGTAGGTTCAAAAAGTTTAGGTTGGTTCGTAGAACGCAATCAAGAAAAATTATCTTGTGATGTAATTTTAATTTCAGATACAGGTATGATTTCTAACACACAACCATCAATTACAACTGGTTTACGTGGTTTAAGTTATGTGGAAGTGGAAGTTACTGGTCCGAATAGAGATTTACATTCTGGTTTATATGGTGGCGCTGTAGCGAATCCAATTAACGTTTTAACAAAAATGATTGCTTCTTTACATGATGAAAACAATCACATTACCATTCCAGGTTTCTATGATGGCGTAGAAGAATTATCATTAGAAGAAAGAGCGGAAATGGCAAAAAGACCCTATTCTGAAGATGATTACAAAAAAGCCTTAAACATTGCTGATACTTATGGTGAAGCGGGTTATACAACAAACGAAAGAAACTCAATCCGTCCAACTTTAGACGTAAACGGAATTTGGGGTGGTTATACAGGTGAAGGTGCAAAAACTGTTATTGCGAGTAAAGCATTTGCTAAAATTTCGATGCGTTTAGTTCCGAACCAAGATTGGGAAAACATTACTCAATTGTTCCAAAAACATTTTGAAAGCATTGCACCAAGCGCGGTTACGGTAAAAGTAACACCTCATCATGGCGGACAAGGTTATGTGACTCCAATTGACAGTATCGGATATCAAGCCGCTTCAAAAGCCTATTCAGAAGCCTTTGGAAAAACACCAATTCCAGTTCGTTCTGGAGGAAGTATTCCGATTGTTGCTTTGTTTGAAAAAGAATTAAAAAGCAAAACGATTATGATGGGATTTGGTTTAGATAGTGACGCGATTCACTCGCCAAATGAACATTATGGGATTTTCAATTACATGAAAGGAATTGAAACGATTCCGTTATTCTATAAATACTTTACAGAATTACACCAAAATCAATAAAGCATAAAAAAAGGCTCCGAAACACGGAGCCTTTTTTATTTTAATCTATTGAAGATTACATTATAATTTTCTTCACTACTACTTCACCATTTTCTAATTGTATTTTTACAATTAAAGCTTGTTTTGTAGCCGTAATTTGATTCGTATTGAATTGCTTGTTATTGATTCCGTTTTTAGTGAAAACTACTTTTCCTAACACATCATACACCTCAACATTTGCAATCGCAGATTGATACGTTTGAATTATCAATTCATTGTTTTTCACTAAAACATCAACTGAGTTTGCAGAAGTCACTTCTATTTCTTTAGTTGGTTTTTTGTAGATCAATTCGAATCTATCGTTGAATGTTCCTACTTGTGAAATAAAGTAATACGAACCTTCTTTCAAGTTATGAATCGCACCAATGTAATTATCTTTCACAAACACATCTTGGTTTTCAAACAATCCATCAACTTGTTCAATATTAATTTCGAAATTACTAGCTTCCGTAACTTTTAATCCCAATTTCACTACATCTTCATCAGAAAAAGGCAATCCTTTTCCTTGAATTACATATTCGCTATTCTCAATTAAATTATAAAGTGACGTTTTAGAAGTATCTAACATTTTACCATCCACTTTATGATCAATTCCACCTGTAGCATTTGGTGTATAACCTAATAAAATTTGATTGTAACTTTTCGTGCCGTCATTTAAATTCAACCAAATTCTATGTTTTTCTGTTTCTACATTTTCAGCAACAGCATTAGGATTTCTGAAAAACTGCGTCGTTGTTGATGCATCTTCTCTTAATTCATTTTCAAATGAAATTGGATAAGCAGCCGTTGCACATTTAACAAAGAAACCTTGTCCTACATTAATTTTATCGTTTGGAATAGCTCCACCAGCAGCAGCAGCCGTTCCTCCTAAAGTAGTGTAAGACGCGTAATTATTTTGCGGAAACACACCTGCAACCGCAGCAACTGTATGTGTCCAATAATAAAGTGCATCTAATTTCGGGTTAGTAATTAAAAGTCGGTAAGCACTAATTGGAGAAGCGTACGGATTTCCTAATAAATTATATCCAATACCTGTTGTAAAAGTGACACTTCCGTTATTTGGCACTCCAGTAAATTGACCATTATATACCGCTGGCGTTAATGTCCAGTTATTGTTTACACGAATCATATATCCTTTCGCTAACGCGAATGACGTTGTAGTAGGATTAACCGATGTATAAGCTGTAGCTGATGTCCCAGAATTAACTGTATTATATGTATAAAAACGGTTAGTTAATGTATTTGGCGAAAAATTTAATAAATTCTGACCAACAACTGGTGAAGACCAAGCCGTATAATCATTGTGAACCATATTCGTTGAACTTCTTCTGACAATTATACTACCTGTATTCACAGCATGTTTTGTATATTGAACTAAAGCTGCACCACTATTTATAGTTAATGAACCCGTTGCATTTACTGTTACATTTTCACCTACTCTTAAAGAATGTCCTGAAACAAATGTCACTGCCGCTCCAGCATTTACTGTAACCGAACACGCATCTAAAGTTGCTGTTGATGTATAATTTCCAGCAAAAACTACTGCATCTCTATAGGTTGGCGTACCTACTGGAGACCAAGCCGTTCCGTTCCAAGTTTTAGTTGTAGCACCACATTGCCAGAATTGACCTGTCCAAACTCCACGCCCATATGTAGCAGCTACAATAGTATTATCTAAAGCTCTGAATTCAAAATTCATCACTTTTACATCTTTCATTCCATTATTTGCACGACGCCAAGTTGGAGAAGCCACATTGAAATTAACCGTATACCAAACTCCTAATTCAGTACCGATAATTACTTCATTCGTTGCATTAGGATTTTGTAAAATACATTTTACTGGTAAGTTTGGTAAATCTCCATCTTTACTTGTCCAAGATGTTCCACCATTTGAAGTATACCAAATGTTGGTTACACCATAATTATGGAAAGTAACAAAAATATCATTTTCAGTTGCACCAAAACGAATATCTGAAACCGCTCCTAACATAGATGCACTTGCAATATTTGACCAAGTAACACCTGCAGAATTTGCTGCAGTTGCTGCGTCAACCATTTTAATAATTCTACCATTTGCTAATCCAACTAACAATGTTGTTGTAGTGGTTGGCATCGATTTAAAGAATGTTGGAATATCGTTTACTAATGCGTTTGTAAAATCTGTTCTAGTAGCTGAAGCAGGACCAATATCGTATCTATAAACTCTATAATTACCACCAGAAGAACCATTGGCGTATAACTTATCATTCGCACTATCTAAACCACATTGATTTACGAAATCTCCTTCATTTTGATTATTAGCTATAGTATAAGTATAACCACCATTAATCGCATGTCTGTAATAAACATTATATACGTAAGAAGTAATTGCATAAGCATCGGTATCTTCAATAAATTCCCAACATCCATCTCCACCACCAATTCTTGTAAAACTATTAATTCCAGCGGCAGCGCCATTTACATATTGCGAACCATTATCTTGCAAACCTGCAATAATTCTAGTTGTTGCTGTTGTTGCGGTATTGATATCCGCTTTATAAGGTTGGGTAACATTATAATTATTGTTTCTTACTCCAATACTATTTGCAGAGTCATTAGAATAATACACTCCACCATCATTACCAAAAACTACACGTGTAGTTAGTCCTGGCGCAAATGCCATACAATGATGATCTGAATGGACACCATCTCTTAGTGTTCCTGTATTTCCATTTACTGTTGGGTTAATAGTCCAATCTGTATATTGTACCCAATCTCCAGTAACTGGTGCTGCAGTAAAAGCTTGCGTATTTCTAAAAATTTCAATTCCTCCAACATAAACTTCTGAATCATTTGTTGGATTCATTCCAATCATTAAATCGTAAAAAGCCTGACCTCTACAGAAATCGTCTGCAGCTGGCGGTTGATTTCCTGAACTTGTAGGTAACGGCATATTTGTATTATCTGTAACAAAACCATCCGTACTTCTTCTAATAACTGGTAAACCATTAGCTGTGTTTTCAAGCAAAACATACATTCTACCAGCAGTGGTTTTTGAAGCAGCAACTTGTACGCGACCTGCTGTTCCAAAATCTCTAATTTGAGTCCAAGTGGTTCCATTTGCACAACTAAAAAGCCTACCACCACCAGCGCCATAAGCATTGTTTTTAGTTCCCATGATTAAATTTCCTGCCGAATTCGTATCGAAACTATTTGGAGCAAAATAAGATCCAGATTGTAAGGAAGCATTAGTTTGTCTTACAAAATCAACCCCATTCGTACTTTTATATAAACCAATTGTATTTAAACCTAACCATGACCAGTTTGCACCTCCTGATGCTGAATTTATTTCTTCACCATATACATAAGCATCAGCTCCAAAATAAACTTCAGTTAATCCTGTAGTTGGATTTACCCAAGCAATAATATCTTGAATAAATGTAATTTGATCTGCAATTGTATTTGTAGTTCCTCCAAAAATTAAACGCCAAGTTACACCTCCATCAATAGATTTGTAAACTCCGTTTCCATTTACCATTCCACCAGTGTAAACCTCACCTGTACCAATGTACATTATGTTAGTGTTTAGAGGATCAATAGTCATACAAGTAACTGCCATATTACTTGGCACGCCTGAAACTTGAGTCCAAGAACCAGCAGTTGCAGTGATATCGTTATTAACCCATAATCCACCACTTACTGCTCCAGCAAAAACTTTTGTAGTACTACCTGGAGCAAATTTTAAAACACGCGTTCTTCCACCTACATTATTTGCACCTCGTTCTACCCATTGATTATCCATTCCATCACCAGGAACTCGGCCTGATTCTAGTTTTTCATTTAAATCTTTTTGTAAAGCTAAAGTTACTTCTGGGGTTGGTCTTCCTAAATTAGGATCCGAACTATATAAAAAATCTTGTTCAAAAAAGGCGTTTGGAGGTAAACCCATTGCTTTACGCTCTTTTTTTGGTAATTTCATTAACTTTCTAAAAGAATGGTGATTCACGAAATTGTGATATTTTTCACGAATTTTTTCAATTGAATCTGATTCACTTTTACTTAATGAAGAACTATTTTGTTCATTTGATTGAATTTCACTACTTGAAGAAGCAATTTCTTGCTTCTTAAGAATTTGTTTGGTAGGTGTTTCAACTAATTCAGTTGCCTTTTTTTCTGTTTCTAAAACAACAGATTCAACTAAATTTTCTTTATTAGTAGTCGTGTGTGTTTTAATTGTATGTGATTCTGAATTTGGCTTCTGTAAAAAGCCATTTTGATATACAAAGTAACAGCCGACAGTCAATAAAGCGACTAAAGCACTGATTTTAAGTAGATTATTTTTCATTGAAAATATAGGTATGATGGGTTTGAGGCTACGAATATAACAAATAATTTAAAAAAGCACACAAAACAAACAATAATGTTAATAAAAACACAATATTAAAATGAAAAGAGAGGTAAAATCATGAATTTAAAAAAATATTTTAAATTCCTTTGCAAAAGCAAACAATGTTTATATATTTGCACTCCATTACACGCGGGTGTGGTGAAATTGGTAGACACGCCAGACTTAGGATCTGGTGCCGCAAGGTGTGAAGGTTCGAGTCCTTTCACCCGCACAAAATAAAAAAAGCTCAAAACTAACGTTTTGAGCTTTTTTTATTTATTTAAAACTTAACATATATTCTTCGAGAGCTTTTAACTCTTCATCTGTCATTGTTTTCGTAATCGCGAAATTAGCTTTCATGATTTCAAATTGGGTCGGATCCACAATTGGATCGGTTTCTCCTTGTAAAAATATAGCAATACTTGCTTTTTTATCGGTGTAGATCGTAGCAATTTCTTTTATACTTGGTCCAATAATTTTGGTGTCTTCTTTGTGGCAAGTAAAGCACATTCCTTTACCTTCAAACAATTCTTTTCCTAGTTCTTTTGTAATATTTGGAGTTTCTTCTACCAAAACATCGGTAACTACTTCTGGTTCTTTTTTACAAGAAAACTGTAACAGCAATAAAGTAATAAAAAGTATTTTTTTCATAACTAAAAGACTTCTCGACTCCGCTCGAAGTGACAAATTGATTATTTATTTAATAAAATAGCAGCTTCTTTAGCGAAATACGTCGAAATTAAACTCGCACCTGCTCTTTTAATACACATTAATTGTTCCATCATAATTTTATCGTGATCTAACCAACCTCTTTCCGAAGCAGCTTTAATCATCGCATACTCTCCCGAAACATGGAAAACCGTTACTGGAACATTCACTGCGTTTTTCACTTCACGAACAATATCTAAATACGCAATTCCTGGTTTCACCATCACCATATCGGCACCTTCATCTACATCCATTAAGGCTTCTTTAATCGCTTCGATACGATTTGCATAATCCATTTGATAGGTTTTTTTATCTTTCGGAATTTCTACGTTATCAACCGGCGCGCTATCTAAAGCATCACGGAAAGGTCCATAAAACGCAGAAGCATATTTCGCAGAATAACTCATGATTCCCACATGGTGAAATCCAGCTGCATCTAAACCTTCGCGTAAGCGTAAAACTCGTCCGTCCATCATGTCACTTGGCGCCACAAAATCGGCTCCAGCTTGTGCATGAGAAACAGCCATTTTTACTAAAGCTGCATTTGTCGCATCATTAGCAATATCTCCATTTTCGATAATTCCATCGTGACCATAAATAGAATACGGATCTAAAGCTACATCTGGCATAACTACCATTTCTGGGCAAGCCAATTTGATCGCTTTAATCGCACGTTGCATTAATCCGTTTGGATTCCACGCTTCTTTACCTGTATTGTCTTTTAAAGATTCGTCTACTTTTACATAAATGTTCACCGCACGAATGCCTAAAGCAAAAAGTTCTTTCACTTCTTCCACTGTCAAATCAATCGAACGACGATAGATTCCAACCATAGAAGGAATTTCAACTTTCACAT
>JAZKHI010000168.1:0-23805 GCA_040385445.1 Bacteroidota bacterium
GCAAATATCAATAAAAATTTATTGAAAAACAATAAAAATATATTTTTTTTCGATTAATTTTGAAAATAATTATAAGCCTGTGGATTTATTTGTAACGTCAGTTCGAGTGTTTTTTGTGTAGTGAAGCGTAACAAAAAATGTATCGAGAACCCTTTTAAATAGTAATTTTACTTGTTCTCGATACATTCCAATTCATGCTTCATTGGAACACTCGAACTGACGAAAAATCAAGAATTTAATTCGAATAGTTTTTAAACATATAAATCCATATCATCCTTGATAATCTTAGGTTGAGAGAAGACAGCAATAAAATCACACCAGCAATAATTGGAATAATTCTTAAATCGAATGTTTCTGTATAAAATTGATGAGCAATAAAATAGGTGATAAGTGCTTCTCCAACGCCTAAAGCATAACTCACAAACATAGAACCGAAAAAATAACCGGGTTCTTTTTCGAATTTGTTATGACAATGACTGCAATATTCATTCATTTTTGGAAAGCCAATACTAAAGAAAAAACTTTTGTCTTTAAAAACTTTTCCTTTGTTGCAATTTGGACATTCATTTTTTAGTATGTGTGTGATAGCATGTAACATAATCTCTAATTTTTATACAAAATTAAGACATTTACATGTCGTAAAATTGTCGTATATTCGCTAAAAATGGTAATATAAAGACATTAGTGTAGTATGAAAAAATTGCCTGTTTATCAAATTAAGAAATTCAATTGTCATTCAGATGAAAATGATTTGTATTTCAACGACTTCAAATCGCATTTAATTGATCACGATTTTATTGAAAATTCGCACAGTCATAATTTTTATTTATTGGTGCTTTTTACGAAAGGTTCCGGATTTCATACAGTTGATTTTGATACTTATGAAATTCAACCGAATTCTTTGTTTGTGCTAAAGCCTGGGCAAGTGCATAGTTGGCAACTTTCCGAAGATATCGGCGGTTATATTGCGTTTTATTCTCAAGATGTGTACAATGTGTATTTTGGTAAGAAACAAATTGACGATTATTCCTTTTTTAGGAATTTGAAAAATTCGCCAGAAATGATTTTAAATGATTTTCAAACGAATGAAATTTCAAACTATTTCGATTTGTTATTGGAAGAAAATAACCGAAATGAGTTTAAGAAAATAGATAAATTATTGAATCTTTTAGATATTATTCATATCGAATTGGCTAGAATTTACGAATCACAACAAGAACACAATTTGCATTCGTATCATATAAAAATTCAGGAATTGGAACAATTGGTCAACCAATATTTTAAGTCTGAAAAATTGCCTTCATTTTACGCGGATAAAATGAATATGAGTTTGAAACATTTGAACCGAATTTGTAAAAATATTTTAGATATTACACTTACCGAATTTATTTATAACAAAATCATTTTAGAAAGTAAACGTTTGTTATCCACCAATTCCATGACAATTGGCGAAGTTGCCAACGAACTAGGTTTTGAAAACTATTCTTATTTTACTAAAGTTTTTAAGAAATATTCGAACTTGACGCCGCAAGGTTTTAAGAAGCTGTTATAGAAATTAATGCAAACTAATGACTTTTACAATCTTCCAATCGGAATTTATTTTTTTCCAAATAACCGTAAATCTTCCCACTTTAGGAACGCTATTAGGTTCTCTTTTATTGTGAAATTTATGTAAACCAATTTCAATCGCACCATAATCTTTAATAGGGTAGACTTCAATACTTCCTTTTACCAATTCTCGCGTCACTTTTCCGCAAACATGCTTTTTTGTGCTTTCCACAATCTCTTTTTTCGAGTTCATAAAACCACCAGTATCGTGATAAAACTCTATGTTTTCATCGTAAAATTCGGCATACTTTTCCAAGTTGGTTTCGCAAGTATTATATGTGTGGAAAAAAGCACTATCTAACGCTACAATCGTGTTGTAAAGCGCCAGATCATCTGGTTTGTAGTTTTTGGTAAGTTGATAATTATTGTTTTTTACAGAACAGGATGTGAATAAACCAATACTGAATAGAAACAATAAGATATGTTGTGTTTTGTTTTTCATTTTTTATAGAATTATTTATCCGAAGCTAATCTTGAAAAAATGACAGAATCTTCAAATTTGTCGTTAATGAAATAGTGTTCTTTTAATACGCCTTCTTTAGTAAAACCGAATTTTTCCATCAACTTTAAAGAAGGAATATTTTGAGTTCCCACAAGTGCTTCAATTCGATGTAAATTCATTTTTGTGAAACCATAATCGATAATTTTCTCCAGCGCTTCCGACATGAATCCTTTATTTTTAGAACTTTCGTTAATCAAATTATAACCAATTTCTGCACGACGATGATCAAAATACCAATTATGAAATCCGCACGCGCCAATAACACTATTTGTGGTTTTGTCAATCAAATTAAAAAAGGCAATACTTCTGTTGTAAGTAGCGTAACCGTTATCAGATTTTAGTTTGCCAAGTTGAAAATCCTCTTCTGTTTGGAAACCAAAAAACGTCATGATTTCTTCTTTCGAATAGTTCGCGAAAACGTATTTAAAATCCTCTGGAGACAATTTTCTCAAGAATAATCTTTCGGTTTCTAAGGTTTCGAAGTTCATATGTTTATTTTATTATTAACCCTTTCAGGGTTGAATTTATTTCACCATAATCTCATCAATAAATATAAACGCATCACCGCCAAAACCTTGGTGCCATTCTGGAAGTTTACCATAGTTTTTAGCAATGACTTTTACATATCTTGCTTTTTGTGATTTAACTAAATTGATTCCGTAGTTTTTGATGATAAAATCCGTGTTTTTTGGATCTACATCTTCAATTTTTAAAGAACCAACTGATTTGAAATTGATATTGTCTGTTGAAACTAAGAACTCCAATTCTGTTGGCATTAAAATCCAAGAACGACTATCCTGTAAGAAGTTGGCGTTAAGTTTTGAAATATCTTTATTTTCTTTCAAATCAATTACCGCTTCAAAATCCTGACTTTGGTAACCATGCCATTCTCCTTTTTTCCAGTTTTCAGTTCCAAAAATACCGTCAATTAAAGCTTCTGGACCGCCAGCGTGATATTGTGGATTGTATTTCGATTTGATGTTTATCGTGTAATTGTTCGGTTTTTTATAATAAGTTGCAGAAATGGTGTTGCTTTTTTGTCCATTAGTTTCAATAGATTCCGTAAAATAAGCTTCAATTTTAGAAGTTTTATCAATTTCAAATGAAGAAGAGTAAGGTTTGAATTCTGAGTTAGTATTCTTTTCATCTAAAACACGATAAAATATTCCTTGACCTCTAAATTTATTATTGGTTAAGTTAGAATGATTAATTTCAACAGTCATTTTATCTTTAAACACAATACTTTCCGCTTGAATAGTTGGAACTGGAACTATTTGCTTAATAAAATTTTCTTCACCTGAAACTAAATCTACTTCACCTTGTAATGCATCTTGTTCTACTTCAGTGTCTAAATATTTATATCTTGATTTAGAAGTTTTTTCATTTAAAACGCGCTCCTTTTTATCTTCTAAATTCAGTTTAACTTCTTTAAAAATAGGCTTTACATGATCCCAACCAATTTGACCTGGAGTAACATGATATAAACCAATTGAACTCAGCACGTACCAGGCACTCATTTGTCCGCAATCTTCGTTTCCAATTAATCCGTCAGGTGTATTTTTGTAAAATTCATTTAAAATGAAATGTATTTTTTCTTTGGTTTTTTCTGGTTTACCAACATAATTGTACAAATATGCCATATGATGACTCGGTTCGTTTCCTTGAGCATATTGTCCAATTAAACCCGTAACATCAGCTTGTTCACGACCGGTAGTTTTGCTTTCTGCGTTAAACATTTCGTCTAATTTGGCTTCAAATTTTACTTTTCCTCCATAGGCTTCAATCATTCCGTAAACATCTTGTGGTACAAAAAATGAATAATGCCAACTGTTTCCTTCTGTGAAATTATTGTTCACTTCTCTTGGATCGAAAGGTTTGTCCCAACCACCATTTTTCTTCGGACGCATAAAACCTACTTCACTATCAAAAATGTTTTTCCAATTTTGAGAACGTTTCATGAAATATTCGTAATCTTCTTTATGGTTTAAAATCTGTGCCATTTGAGCTATACACCAATCGTCGTAAGCGTATTCAACGGTTTTAGAAACACTTTCGTGATCGTCGTCAATCGCAATAAAACCATTTTTTTTGTAAGCAGCTAATCCTAAAACATCACGCATCGCAGAAGCTTTACTTGCTTGAAATGCTTTTTCATAATCGAAACCTTTGATGTCTTTTGCCATCGCATCTGCAATCACAGAAACGGAATGATAACCAATCATACAATCTGTTTCGTTAGATGCCAATTCCCAAACCGGCAATCTTCCGCCTTGTTCGTATTGAGCAATAAATGTGTTGATATAATCGGCAGTTCGTTTTTTATCAATTAAAGTATAAAGTGGGTGAGCCGCTCTGAAGGTATCCCAAAGTGAGAAAACTGTGTAATAATCAAACGTATCTGCGATATGAATTTGGTTATCGCGACCACGATATTTTCCATCTAAATCTTCAGCAATATTCGGTTGCATCATTGTGTGATATAACGCCGTGTAGAAAACCGCTAATTTATCTTTATTGGTTTCCGTAATCTCAATTTTAGATAATTCTTTGTTCCAAAGTGTTTGTGCAGCTGCTTTTGCTTTTTCGAAATCCCAATGTGGAATTTCTGAACTGTTCAATTTCGCACCTTCATGACTCGTTGGAGAAAGTGACACTTTGACTAATATTTTTTCGCCTTTTTTGACTTGCTTTCCGAATGCCATTTTTAAAATCGTACCATAAAAAAAGTTTCCTTCTCCAGTTAAATTAGATTCTGATTTTTTAAATTTCAAAGGCACATTAAATTCAATTCGAGCATACACATATTGGTCGCGTGCCCAAGCTTCGCTTCTTCGTAATACTTCTATTGTTGTTGAATTTATAATTCGAACTTCACCAAATAACAATTTATCTCTATGATTTAAATCGAGAATAATATTAGCATTTCCAGCAGTATTGAAAGTATATTCGTGAAAACCAACTCGAGTAGAAGATGTTAAACGCACATCGATATTATGTTTGTCTAATTTTACCGAATAAAATCCAGCTGCAGCTTTTTCATTTTTATGCGAAAATGTTGAAGAATAGACTTTATTATCAAAAGAAGGTTCGCCCATTGTTGGCATTAACATGATGTCGCCAAAATCGGAAACACCTGTTCCGTTTAAATGTGTGTGTGAAAATCCGTAAATAGTAGAATCA
The DNA here is from genome assembly GCA_040385445.1 of Bacteroidota bacterium. Classification (GTDB taxonomy): domain Bacteria; phylum Bacteroidota; class Bacteroidia; order Flavobacteriales; family Flavobacteriaceae; genus Flavobacterium. The sequence continues at coordinate 5,291 of JAZKHI010000168.1, forward strand.
TCGTAATGATAACCGCCACAACCGTCCCAACTTCCGTCAATTCTGGTATCAGGAGATAATTGCACCATTCCGTAAGGCACAGTTGCACCAGGAAACGTATGTCCGTGTCCGCCAGTTCCAATAAATGGATTTACGTGTTGTTGGAAATTTTGTGAGAATATTAATGTTGGGAATAGTAATACTAAAAGTGCTTTTTTCATAATATGTATGTTGTTGTCGTAAATTTCAACAAACAAATTGAAAAAAGCAATTTTATGGGAAATAAAATGAGATTATAGGGAATAAAAAAACCGCGGATTCACAGATTTAAATAATCAGCAAATCTGCGGTAAATTTTTAAATTGAGTTATTTCCCAATTACACCAACTCGGTTGATTTTATGTAATTCGGTAGTGTTTTCGTCTTTAATTGAATGTGCTTCAAAAGAGAAGTTTTTATCGTATAATTTTCCGTCAAGAAAATACGTTAACATGAAATGATTGTCTAATTGCAATACATTGTTTTCTAATAATTCTACTTTGATAGCCGTTTCAGGTAACACTTCGTTGAAAGCGTGACGGAAACTTCCTGTTTTTCTTTCTTCGTTATTAATCGTTCCAGATGCGCTTGAAACGACCATGGCCATTTCTAATTTTTCTGAACTGTTATTTAAGATGTAAGCATACCAAGAATTTTCGCCAAAATCTTCATTCCATTCTTTAATGGCAACAATATATACGTTTTCCACTTCTGGAATAATAATATCTTTCTTCATTATATTATTTCTCTTTCTTAGCTAAAATAGCGCTATTTGTGAAAACTTTTAAGTCTACTTTTGGTTCACCCAATAAATCGATTTCCGTTTTTCCTGATGCAGAAATTTCAATTGATTTCTGAGCGCTTACAGAACATTTGGTATAGCTTTCAGCTACTAATTCCATATCTTTTACCGTGAATTTTTTTGCAATTAAACTAGCATTATTATCTAATCTGATTTTTGCAATTTGTGAATCGCCTTCAATTTCTGCTTCCGCTTTTTGGTATAAATCTATTTTGGTTTCTGGTGAAGCAATTAATCCTTTTACTTTAGCGTCTTTGCTTAATTCTACAATAGTTTTGTCTGCTTTAACATTAATTTCAGCTTTCGATTTGTCAGTCATTATTAAAGTAAAATTTGTAGATCTTATGTTTAAAAACGATTGTGATTTATCGAAGTTTTTAATCGTAATGTTTTCTAAAGAAATATCTGCTAAAGCATTGATTTTACTTTCGTGACGTGCTACAATAGTTTTTAAACTATCCGTATAATTCACTCGAATAGCAAACTTTTTTTCGCTAGTTGGTTGTTTTGTAGCAGTTAATTTTAGTGTGTTCCCTAAAACATTAAAGCTAACAATGTCGTGTAAATTATCATCGGCTTCAATTTCAATTGATGTTTTGTCTGATTTTACAAAATATACATCTAAAAATTCTTCAATTTCTACATTTTCGAATGATTCTACTTCTTTGGTAGTTACAGTTACAATTTTTGAACCTTTAATTTTTTCTAATTTAACTTGTGCTGAGGCAATAGTTAAGCTAAACATTGCGATAACGAAGAGTGTAATTTTTTTTGTCATTTTTATGTTTTTGATTTTGTTTGGCAAATATATTAAAAAAAATCCCGAAAAAAATCGGGATTTATAGGATATGCTTATAGAATTTAAATGAAATTCTATCGAAATATTTTTTATTACTAAAATATGGTTTCTATAAATTGTATCACTAATTGTACAGCAATATCAATTACTTTTATTACAAATTGTATCATAATTTTTTAGTTTAGAGTTTTTGATTTTTAGTGTTGTAAAATTATTAAAATTTTTCGAACTACCTTTTAACAAATCTATAAAGTTTTGTTAAAAAATTAATTTTTAGATTTTCTCACTTCCGTGTTAATAATCTCTTTACCATTGACTTTAACAGAAACTTTTTCAATACTGTCGTTTTCTGTTTTTGTAGTTTCCACTCTATTATCGCCAATTATTTCTCCGGAAATGTTTTCTATTTCAGTATCCTCATCATCGTGTTTATTTGGGTCAATTGGACAATCTAAACATTTTAACTCATTTTCAGTCACTAGATATCTGTAACCTTCTGGTCCGTATCCGTAATCATAATCAGAGTTATGGCCACTTAAATATCTTTCTACATTTTTGTTTGGATAATATACCATTCCTTCTGGCATGTATAAGTAAATATCCACTTCTTGACCTCTAAATTTATTTTCAACTTCAGTTAAGAAATAATTATCTAAAAGCAATTGTTTACCTACAAATTTGTAGTTGTATTTAATTTTCTCAGCTCTGTTATTCGCTTCATCGAAATTTTTACCTTGAGCTGTTCTTTCAACAATAATATAAGGTTGTTTTTTATCCGTATATTTTAAATGAAAGTTCACATTATTCGAATAAATTGTATTGTGTTTCAACGAATCTTGTGTTACTCTTAAACCTGAATCGTTATGACTGCTTTTTGAGAAGAAATCATTAGTTACAAATTTTACTTCAAGCGTATCGTTTGCTACAATAGGAAGTAATTCTTTTTTAGAAACTTTTCCATCATGACTTAATTCTGTTGCATAATTGATACCTACAATTGTTAATGATGCTAATGAAATTAACCAAAGCGCTAACAAAGTGTATTTTGCATAATTTCCAATTGATCTTGTATTTGGTATTAATAATCTTAATCCCACTAATACAAAGAAAAATAACGGAATCCCTACAGAAAACAATAGTAATAATCCTTGTGCCCAAAGTGGTACATCAAAATTAAATGGTGTGTGAATATTGTCATGCAACATAATTTCTGGTAATGTTGAAGAGAATAATAAAACTACTGATCCAACAACAACACTTAAAAATGTAACTGTAGCGAAAAGTAAGATGAAAAACCCGATTATTTTTCCAAATGCTTTAAACAAAGCTACAATAATATCGCTTAATGTAGAACCCACTTTTTGTGCTCCATATTTTGCATTTGCAGCAATTTTATCATGGTCTAAATTGGAAAATTTATCTGAAATTTCGCTAAAACCTTCCTTTACTTTTTTCTCAATATTTGAAATGTTTATCGGCTCACCTTTCATTTCTAATTTCTGAGAAGTTGTAACCGCTTCTGGAATTAAAATCCATAAAATAACATAGATTAAAATTGATGTTCCAAAAGTGATCCAAGGAGAAATTACGAATAAGATTCTCACCCATAATGGATCAATTGAAAAGTAATGTCCAATTCCTGAAGCTACACCACCTAATAAAGAGTTTTCTCTGTCTCTATATAATCTTTTAGATGAAGAACTTGTAGAATAGTTTGAATTATATTCGTTTTTTGGAGTTTCGTCTTCAATTTTATAGTCTTCTGGTTGTCCCATAATTGCAATAACATCGTCAACTTCTTTTAAACCAACCACTTGTTTAGTAGTTCCTAATTTTTCTGTGAAAATTTCAGAAATTCTACTTTCAATATCCTTAATAATTTCTTCTCTACCGTCTGGAGACAATGATCTTCTGACCGCATCAAAGTAATTGCTTAATTTTTTAAAGGCATCTTCATCTATATGAAAAAAATATCCTCCTAAATTTATACTTGTTGTTTTGTTCATGACCTGTTAGTTTTGATTAGTTATTGTGTTTACAGCACCAGACAATTCGTTCCAAGTGTTGTTTAATTCTTTTAAAAATTCTTTTCCTTCTTCTGTTAAACCATAATATTTTCTTGGTGGCCCAGAAGTTGATTCTTCCCAACGATAATTTAAATAATTATCATTTTTTAATCTTGTTAGTAAAGGATAAACTGTGCCTTCAACTACAAGCAATTTAGCGGTTTTTAAAGTGTCTAAAATTTCAGAAGTATAAGCGTCTTTTTCTTTCAAAACAGATAAGATGCAGAACTCTAAAACACCTTTTCGCATTTGTGCTTTTGTGTTTTCAATGTTCATTTGTTGTCATTTTTTTGTTAGTCCTGAAAACGTCAGGATTTCGTTTTTTGATTTAATCTGAACTCGTTTCAGATTCTTAATTGAACCTTATTAAATTCCGATTTTGATGATTGAAACTTGATGATTTGAAAATAGTACTATAGTAAGTATGTTATTTTCTTATGCAAATATATATCTAAAAGCAGTTACCTTGTATCACATAGTACTAATATTTAACATTTTTTTAACATTTCAAATTTATTATGAATGCATAGTATTTTTTATTATTTTTACAGAAAATATAAGTAATTATGGAGTTCACACCGATTAAACTAAACACTTTTACGTTTTTTAAATTGCCTGCAGCTTTTTGGAGTGGTGTAAGAGTGAAAACAATTTCTGCCGAAATATGCCAAACTACTGTTAAACATGGTTGGTTCAATCAGAATCCTTTTAAATCAATGTATTTTGCTGTCCAGGCAATGGCTGCGGAGTTTACAACAGGAGCTTTAGTGATGTATCGTATTAAAGAAAGCGGAAAAGATGTTTCTATGTTGGTTGCTCAAAATAAAGCCGTTTTCACGAAAAAAGCTACCGGAAGAATAACGTTTACTTGTAATCAAGGAAATTTAATTGCAGAAGTCATTCAGAAAGCAATTGAAACAAATGAAGGACAAACGGTTTGGTTAACTTCAATTGGAGTAAATGAAAAAGGAGAACAGGTTTCAGAAATGCAATTTGAATGGACAATTAAAGCGAGAAGCAAAAAATAGGCTTTGTTAACATTAGTTAATCTTAGTTAATGTTTCTGATTTACAGGTTGCTTGTTGTAAATTTGTATTCTAAATCTTAATAATATGAAATCGCTAATAATGAACTGTTTGTATTCATAAACACAATTTAAAAACGATTACATATATGATATTAACCAAATAAAATTTACATATATGAATGTTTTAATTACAGGCGCTACTGGATTGGTAGGTAATAAGTTAGTTGCCTTGCTCCAAAAAGACAATCATGTAATTCATTACTTAACCTCGTCTAAATCTAAATTAAAAAACGATCATAATTACAAAGGCTTTTATTGGAATCCAACTACTGGAGAAATAGATAAAAAAGCGTTTGATGATGTTTCAATAATTATTCATTTGGCCGGAGCTTCTGTTGCAAAAAAATGGACGAAAGCTTATAAAAAAGAAATTATTGAAAGTAGAATTGGTGGTGCTAATTTAATCTTTGAAACGCTAAAATCAATTCCAAATAATGTTACACAATTTATTTCGGCTTCAGCGGTAGGAATTTACCCAGACGATTTAAATTATGTTTATCATGAAACGAATACGCAAATTGATGAATCCTTTTTAGGTGAAGTCACCCAACTTTGGGAAGAAAGTGCCAATCAATTTAGATCCTTATCTATTTTAGTTTCAATTGTTAGAATTGGTGTAGTTTTCGCTAAAGAATCTGGTGCATTAGTTGAAATGGCAAGGCCAGTAAAATATGGTTTCGGTGCTGTTTTTTCATCAGGTGAACAATATGTGTCTTGGATTCATATTGACGATTTGGTTACTATTTTTAAATATATCTTAGATAATAATTTAAAAGGAATTTACAATGCGGTTTCTCCTTATCCAATCACTAACGAAGAATTAACAAAAGCCATTGCCAAAACACTTAATAAACCTTTGTTTTTACCAAATGTGCCAAAATTTATGTTGAATTTACTTCTTGGTGAAATGCATATTATACTTACTAGTAGTCAAAATGTAAGTTGCAGAAAAATATTAGATGCTGGTTTTCAATTTCATTTTGCTTCGTTAAATAAATCGTTGCAAAATCTTCTAAAGTAATAGCAGAATAGTTTAAAATAAAAAAGTGTTACGTTTCGTTTAACGTAACACTTTTTGTTTTTTGTTATTATAATTTAAGATGAAATAAATTATTATTACTTTTCAAATTTATGTAATAGTTTTCGATCAAACTCTTAAAGAAATATTAAAATTTATATAGTTACTATTATTGTTGAAATCCTCAGTTCGAGTGTTCCGATGAAGCATGAATCGGAATGTATTGACAACCTTTTCAATAAAACAATTCTTGTTCTCGATACGATTTTCTATCGAAAATCACTCGAACTGACGAATTATTATCAAAAAACTAATTTTCCCCAAAATTAAACTTTATACTGACAATGTGTCATAAATTAAAGTATGGCAACACTTTTGCAATCTCAATTCAAAAATAAATTATACAATCATGAGTCAAGAAAATACTGAAAACATCGAAAAAGAGATCATTCAGGATGAAAATGTAGTTGAAAACACAGAGAATCAAGAAAATGTTGAGGCAGAAGTGTCAGTTGAAGATCAATTAGCTGAACAAAAAGATAAATTCATCAGACTTTACGCAGAATTTGAAAACTACAAAAAAAGAACTTCAAAAGAACGTGTTGAGTTATTTAAAACTGCTGGACAAGAAATTTTACAATCTATGTTACCAGTTCTAGATGATTTTGATAGAGCTTGGGCGCAAATTTCTCAATCTGAAGATGAAGCTTTAGTAAAAGGTGTAGAATTAATTCATGAAAAATTAAAATCTACTTTAGTTTCTAAAGGATTAGAAGTAGTTGAAATAAAAGCAGGTGATGCATTTGATGCAGATTTTGCTGAAGCAATCACTCAAATTCCGGCTCCAACTCCTAAATTAAAAGGGAAGATTGTTGACGTAATTGAAAAAGGTTACAAATTAGGAGATAAAATTATTCGTTTTCCAAAAGTAATTTTAGGTAATTAATTTTGTTTCAAGTTTAAAGTTTCAAGTTTGGTATAACCTGAAACAAAAATAACTTGAAACCTGAAACTAAAAAAAATGAGTAAAAAAGATTTTTACGAAGTTCTAGGTATTAGCAAAAGTGCTTCTCCTGAAGAAATAAAAAAAGCTTACCGAAAAAAAGCAATTAAATATCATCCAGATAAAAATCCGGGTGACCATACTGCTGAAGAAAACTTTAAAACTTGTGCGGAAGCATATGAAGTTTTAAGTGATCCAAATAAAAAAGCTAAATACGACCAATATGGTCACCAAGCCTTTGATGGTAATGGTGGTTTTGGCGGCGGACATCATATGAACATGGACGATATTTTCAGTCAATTTGGAGATATTTTCGGTGGTGGTTTCGGCGGATTTGGCGGAGGCGGAGGCGGAGGTCAACGCAGAATGAAAGGAAGCAATTTACGTATTAAAGTAAAACTTACTTTAGAAGAAATTGCAAATGGTGTAGAGAAAAAAGTGAAAGTAAAACGTAAAGTGCAAGCACCTGGTGTAACTTTCAAAACATGTTCAACTTGTAATGGTCAAGGTCAAGTGATGCGTGTGACAAACACCATTTTAGGTCGTATGCAAACTGCGACAACTTGTCCGAGTTGTGGTGGAGCTGGTCAAATGATTGACAGTAAACCTGCCAATGCGGATAGTCAAGGTTTTATTACTGATGACGATACCGTTTCAATCAAAATTCCTGCTGGAGTTGTAGATGGAATGCAATTAAAAGTTTCTGGAAAAGGAAATGATGCACCAGGTAAAAACAGTGTACCAGGAGATTTAATTGTTGCCATTGAAGAAATTGAACACGAGTTTTTAAAGCGTGAAGGTGAAAATTTACATTACGATTTATATGTGAGTTTCCCTGAAGCAGCTTTAGGAATTTCTAAAGAAATCGAAACTGTTTCAGGTAAAGTTCGTATTAAATTAGAAGAAGGTATTCAATCAGGTAAAATTCTTAGACTAAAAGGTAAAGGAATTCCAAGTTTAAATAGTTTCGGAAATGGCGATTTGCTAGTTCATGTAAATGTTTGGACACCAAAAACCTTAAACAAAGAACAAAAACAATTTTTCGAAAAAATGATTGAAGATGAAAACTTTATTCCAAATCCGGAAAAGTCAGATAAATCATTTTTTGAAAAAGTGAAAGATATGTTCTCATAAGTAAAAAATAATTCATACATTTGATATTCAGTTTTTTAGGAAACTGAATTCTTTTTCATAGCAATTTTTCCCATCCTAATTTTTTCGAACTAGGATGGGATTTATTTTTTAAAATAAACTGAATTTAAATTACTTTTACGTTTGAAAAAAATGTAACAAAAACCCTATATTCTATACTAATTGAATAAAAGAAATACTATAAATGAATAATATTTTAGAAGTAAAAAATGTAGTGAAACAATATGGCGATTATACAGCGCTAAATTCTGTTTCATTAAATGTTCCTGAAGGAAGTATTTATGGTTTATTAGGGCCAAATGGAGCTGGAAAAACCTCATTAATTCGTATCATCAATCAAATTACTTTACCAGATGCTGGTGAAATTATTTTAAATGGTGAAAAACTAAATCCAAATCACATTTCAATGATTGGGTATATGCCTGAAGAGCGCGGTTTGTATAAGTCGATGCGTGTTGGAGAACAATGTTTGTACTTAGCTCAACTGAAAGGAATGAGCAAACAAGAAGCTAAAAAACAGCTGAAATATTGGTTCGAAAAGTTTGAAATTGAAACTTGGTGGGACAAAAAACTACAAGAACTTTCTAAAGGTATGGCGCAAAAAGTGCAATTTATTGTAACCGTACTTCACAATCCTAAATTATTAATCTTAGATGAACCTTTTTCTGGTTTTGATCCTGTTAATGCGAATTTAATTAAGGATGAAATTATCGAATTAAACAAAAAAGGAACTTCGATTATATTTTCTACACACCGAATGGAAAGTGTAGAAGAAATGTGTGATTATATTGCTTTAATTCATAAATCGAATAAATTAATCGAAGGAAGATTAGAAGATGTTAAACGCAAATTCAGAACGAATACGTTCCAAGTTGGTGTCATGACGCAAAATGTAGAAGGATTGATGTATCAATTGACGCAGAAGTTCACTATCGGTCAAACCGACTTCAAATCTTTAAACGACGATTTAAAATTGGAAGTTCAATTAGGAAATCATACTACAAATGACTTATTGTCGGTTCTATCTCAAAACGGACAAGTAACGCATTTCGCAGAAAAAATTCCTAGCGTAAACGATATTTTTATTCAAACAGTTACCGAATAATTTTAATAAATAACGATGTCACCCTGAGCGGAGTCGAAGGGTTTTACATCATACAATATACATTCAAATATGAACAAATTATTATTAATTATACGAAGAGAATTTATTGCCAAAGTGCGTAACAAATCTTTTATTGTAATGACCTTTTTAAGCCCGCTAATTTTCTTAGGAATGTCGTTTCTAATTGGTTATTTATCTAGTATAAACAAAGATGAAGCTACTAGAATTGCTGTTTACGACCAAGGAAATATTTTAAAAGGAAGTTTAAAATCGAATAAAGAAACCGCTTATACCGATTTGTCTGCGATGCCATTTAATGTAGCAAAAGACACCGCAAGTAAAAGCTATGAAGGTTTATTATTTGTGCCTAAAACGGCAACGATTCAAGATTTAAAATCGAAAGTAGAATTTATTTCCGATGAAAGTGCTAGTGAAGATTTTATTAAAATTGTTGAGAAAAAAGTAGATTCTATTTTAACGCAAGATAATTTTAAAACGAACAATTTAGATGTTTCAAAAATTGAAAAGGCGAAAGTAAAATCTGTAATAAAATTAAGTAAATATTCAGGAGATACCAGTTTAAGACACTTAAATACAGTTAAAATTGGATTTGGATTTTTATTTGGATATTTGATTATGATGTTCATTATCATTTACGGAAACTTTGTGATGCGAAGTGTAATTGAAGAAAAAACGAACAGAATTATCGAAATTGTAATTTCTTCGGTTAAACCATTTCAATTAATGATGGGTAAAATTATTGGAAATTCATTGGCCGGAATTTTGCAATTTACCATTTGGTTTGCCACAGCATTATTAATTTATTTCTTAGTTGGATTGTTTCTTGGTCCAGAAGCTATTCAGAATGCAAATTCTATTTCAAAAGTTCAACAACAGCCAGAACAAGTAGGTTTTATGCTTGAGTTTTTTACAAATTTCACATTGTACTTAAATGAATTACCAGTATTAATTACAGTAATTTCATTCATATTTTATTTCATTGGTGGGTATTTCTTATACAGTTCATTATACGCTGCAATTGGTGCAGCCGTTGATAACGAAACCGATTCACAACAATTTTTATTGCCAATTATCATGCCTTTGATGTTGGGAGTTTATATCGGATTTTTCACCGTTGCAAGTGATCCGCATGGAAATATTGCTACGATATTTTCTATGATTCCGTTTACTTCTCCAATTGTAATGTTAATGCGAATTCCGTTTGGTGTGCCAATGTGGCAAATAATTGTTTCTTTAGTGTTATTATTTGGTACATTTGTAGGAGTAGTTTGGTTTGCCAGCAAAATTTACCGAGTAGGTATTTTAATGTACGGGAAAAAACCAACTTGGAAAGAATTATATAAATGGTTGAAATACTAGTTAATTTGTCAATTAACATGAATGTTTGGCAAAATATTTGTTAATACAGACGGAACTAATTAAACCTGAAACTAAAATTAAATGTCAAAAATCCTTATCATAGAAGACGAAGCGCCAATACGTCGCGTTTTAAATAAAATATTATCTGAAGAAAGTGATACGTATTTGGTGCAAGAAGCCGAAGACGGATTGCAAGGTGTTGAGTTGGTAAAAAACGAAGACTTCGATTTAATTTTGTGCGATATCAAAATGCCAAAAATGGATGGAGTGGAAGTGTTAGAAGCCATCAAAAAAATAAAACCTGAAATTCCAATGGTGATGATTTCTGGTCATGGCGATTTGGAAACTGCTGTCAACACAATGCGTTTAGGAGCTTTCGATTATATTTCGAAACCACCAGATTTAAACCGTTTGTTAAACACAGTTCGAAACGCTTTAGACAGAAAACAATTAGTTGTAGAAAATAAAATTCTTAAGAAAAAAGTTTCTAAAAACTACGAAATGATAGGCGAGAGCGAAGCCATTTCTCATATCAAAACGATGATTGAAAAAGTAGCTCAAACAGATGCTAGAGTTTTGATTACAGGTCCAAATGGAACGGGTAAAGAATTAGTCGCACATCAATTACATGAAAATAGTAATCGTTCATCGCAAGCTATTATTGAAGTCAATTGTGCTGCGATTCCTTCAGAATTAATTGAAAGTGAATTATTCGGACACGTGAAAGGTGCTTTTACATCAGCTGTGAAAGATAGAGCTGGAAAGTTTGAAGCTGCTCATGGCGGAACTATTTTTTTAGATGAAATTGGTGATATGAGTTTATCGGCTCAAGCTAAAGTTTTAAGAGCTTTGCAAGAAAATTTGATTCAGCGTGTTGGTGCAGATAAAGATATTAAAGTTGATGTTCGAGTAATCGCAGCAACAAATAAAGATTTAAAATTAGAAATTGCTGAAGGTCGTTTTAGAGAAGATTTATATCACAGATTAGCCGTAATTTTAATTAAAGTTCCTGCTTTAAATGATAGAAGATCTGATATTCCAATGTTAATTGAACATTTTGCAACTAAAATTTCTGAAGAACAAGGAAATGCTAAAAAGACGTTTTCAAAAGAAGCTATAAAGTTATTACAAGATTATGATTGGACAGGAAATATCCGTGAATTGAGAAATGTGGTAGAGCGTTTAATCATTTTAGGAAACAACGAAATTTCTGAAACTGATGTAACTTTGTTTGCTTCTAAATAGATTAACTATCAAACAAATAAAATAAAGAGATTCACAAAATAAAAGTGAGTCTCTTTTTTATTTTACTTTGTGTATCTTTGCACTCACTTTATAAAACACTGCGTAACAATAATACAATGCAATTAAAAAAAATAAACCCACTTTTACAGGAAGCATTAATCGAAAACGGTTTAACCGAAGCCAATGAAATGCAACAAGAAACTTTTTCAACGATTAAAAGTGGTGCTGATGCGGTAATTCAATCAGAAAGAAAATCTGGAAAAACAACTACTATTGTACTAAACGTTATTCAACGATTGGAAAAACCATTTATGGAATCGCCAAGAGCTTTAATTGTTGTAGAAACAAAAGAGAAGGTTTTGGAAATGGTTGAAATGTTCAGAAAATATAACCGTTACACAAAATTACGTGTTTATGGTGCACACGATAAAGGCGATATGGATTGGGACAAAAATCAAATTTCTTTAGGAATTGATGTGCTTATCGGAACGCCTAATCGTTTAGATTTAATGTTTGCGACTGCTGGTTTTGATGTCAACAGATTATTGATGTTTGTAGTTGATGATGCGGATGTTTTATTTAAACTTCGATTAGATGCAAAAACGAATCGAATGTCTGAAAGTATTGCCAAATCACAACGTCTGATTTTTTGCAATAAAATTTCAGATAGAGTAGAAGCAGTAGCTGATAGAACTATGATTGAGCCGTTGTTCTTTGAAAGCGGCGATGAATAAATATTTGTGGAACAAATTTCAAATAAAAAAAATACGCTTCTAAATGTTTCCATTTATAAATTTTGCTGTAACATTTTAAATGGAAGAATAGATAAATTACTAGTATAATAAAAAAAACTCAAACCTTTCAGTTTGAGTTTTTTTATTTCTAAATATTTAGATTTATTTTTTTACAATTTTGTGATTAACTAATCCTTTTTCAGTTTCAATCAACACGTTATAAATTCCAGAATTTATAACTGACAAATCTAATTGAGTGGTGTTGTTGTTAATTTCTTTTCCAAAAACCATTTGACCTAATTGATTATAAATTTTAATTGAATTAATTTGATAATCGTTTTCAATATTTAGGATATCAGTTACTGGATTTGGACTTAATTTAACACTATTAATAATAAAAGTTTCTGAATCTAATAATGATTGAATACTTACTCTTGCAGCAAATGAACTTCCATCAGCAGAATTATTAACTGGAGTAATGTTATAATCAACGTATCCGTCTAAATTTGGATCTATTAGAGAAAGTTGTTGTGAAATAGTAGTTCCTGAACCATTTGAAGCGCCACTAATATTGTTTGCTGTAAAAGTCCAAGTAAAGGTTGCAGTTGGTACATTACTACTTGATAATATTATATTACTGAATCCGGTATTACTAATGGTTTGATTAGAAGTATTAGCCATTCCAACAGGAACTACATCAATATTTATAGTTGCCATACTCACATCATTTACACAAGGCGCTGTTCCTGTTAGTGAATACATAAATGTACTACTTGTTGCTCCAATTGCTGGTGTGAAAGTTCCTGCACCTGCATTAAAAGTTCCACCAGTTCCAGTTGTTCTAATCCAAACTCCTCCAGCTTGTTCACCAGTAATTAATGAAAATAAATCAACTGGTGTGGTGCTCGCTTCACTTACAGAAGTAGATCCGTCTAAACCTGCAATTGGTTGTGGATTTATATTTACTATGGCCATACTTGAATCTGTAGTTGAACATGGAGTAGAAACTACATATATAAAATAAGAAGGTGTAGCGCCAAATGCTGGTGTGAAAGTTCCTGCTGCAGCATTAAAAGTTCCTCCTGATCCCCCAGTTCTTGTCCAAGTTCCACCTGATTGTTCACCAGTTATTAAAAAATGTAAATTAATGGTAGTAAAACTAGAATCACAAATAGTTGTTGAACCATCAGTTCCAGCATAGGCGTCTGGATTTACTGAAATATTAACAAATTGACTTGTGCTATAGCATCCACTTGCAAAGGCTTTTATTTCAAGTGTTATTGAACCATTACTACTTGTGTTTGCCAAATTTACAATCTGGTCAATATTAGTTTGATTACCTGAGTTTAAAAACCCTGTAAGATTACTTGATGTAGCGCTCCAAATGAATGTTGAACCAGGTATGGTACTTGTTAATTGAGATGCTAAATTTAATGTTCCTCCATTACAAATTGCAAAACTTTGAATTTGTGTGATAAATTGTGGTGTTGTAGAAACAATAACCGTAGCGCTTCCAGTAAGTGGAATCGAACAGCTATTTAAAATTGCTGAAGTTAAATTATAAGTTGTAGAAACTGTTGGAGTAACCGGAATGATAATGCTTCCAGATCCGCCTATTACAAAAGAATTTGGAACACCCATATCAGTTGTCCATGTGATAATACTTCCAGGTGTACCAGTAACAGTTAAATTAACTGGAGTTCCTGCGCAAGTTGTTGTTGATCCTGAAATTGAAATTCCAGTTGGTATATCATTAAACATAATTGTTGCTACACTTGAATCAGCAGAGCATGGTACACTTCCACTTACAGTATATATAAAAGTTGAATAAGTAGTTCCAATTGCTGGTGTAAAAGTTCCAGCCGCAGCATTAAAAGTTCCGCCTGATCCTGATGTTCTTGACCAAGTTCCACCAGCTTGTTCACCAGTTATTAGCATGAAGAGATCAATAACAGTAGTATCTCCACAAATAGCCATACTTCCATCAATTCCAGCATTTGCTTTTCCAACAATTTCCACATTTGTAGTTACCATAAAACCTGGACAACCTGGTCCCGCAGGAATGGTGTATTCAATTGTGTAGATTCCAGGTGTACTAGTATTTGGTGTAATGGCACCAGTAGAAGGATTTAAATCTAAACCTGAAGGCATCGAAGTAAAAACTCCTCCTAAATAAGCATCTGTTCCAGTTAAGTTTACAGCTTGTATATTAGTTTCTGAATTACAAAATTTAATACTTGTATAACTGATAGAAGCAGTTGGACAAACGTAAGAATCATTAGATTTTTTATCTGCAAAAGAATTTACTCCAGATATTAAAAAAATAATGATTAAAAAAGAGCGTAGTGTGTTTTTCATATAATAGCTTTAGTTTTTATTTTAAGTTGTCAAAACTACAAAAAGGTAGCGTCATAATCTAAAATAAACAATGATTTTCGTAAATATTTTCTTAGAATTATTTGCACATAATAAATTATGCTTTTGATATTAAATAATTTTCAAATGCCTTATCTTTGCCCCTCGAAAATCCAAATACACAAACATGGGACTTATTAAAATTTTTTCTGGAAAAGAAAGCATTGCCAAAAATTTACAAACTGTTGTTGAAAAAGAAAATGTGACTGTTATCCAACGTGAAAACAAACAAAATTCTGGAAATGCTGCAATCATTGAATTATTTATTGAAGAAGACGATTTTATGAAAGTTCGCGATGCTATTGAGGATTTTAAAATGAATATGTAATTTTAATGAAGAGCCAAGTAAAAAGTATTTAGTAATAGCTTTTACATAAAACCTTTTAACCTTCTAAACGCATAAACTTCTAAACACAAAGAAATGATTACAGTTAACGATATAGCCGTAGAATTTGGCGGAACAACACTTTTTAGCGATATAACTTTTGCTATCAACGAGAATGATAAAATTGCCCTTATGGGTAAAAATGGTGCGGGAAAATCGACATTATTAAAAATTGTTGCAGGAGAAAATAAACCAACTCGTGGTACAATTTCTGCGCCAGGTGATGCCGTTATTGCTTACTTGCCTCAGCATTTATTAACTTCTGATGATTGTACAGTTATGGAAGAAGCATCAAAAGCTTTTGCTGATGTTTTAGATATGAAAAAAGAAATTGACGAAATTAATGAGCAATTAACTATTCGTACCGATTATGAAAGTGACGATTACATGAAATTAATTGAGCGTGTTTCAGAACTTTCGGAAAAATTTTATTCTATCGAAGAGGTCAATTACGAAGCGGAAGTTGAAAAAGTTTTAAAAGGTTTAGGTTTTGAACGTGAAGATTTTACTAGAAACACATCTGAGTTTTCTGGAGGTTGGAGAATGCGAATTGAATTAGCAAAAATCCTTTTGAAAAAACCAGATTTGATTTTATTAGATGAGCCAACCAATCACATGGATATTGAAAGTATTCAGTGGTTAGAGGATTTCTTAATCAATCAAGCGAAAGCAGTTATGGTAATTTCTCACGATAGAACTTTCGTTGATAACATTACAAATCGTACTATTGAAGTAACAATGGGACGAATTTACGATTACAAAGCCGTGTATTCTCATTATTTAGAATTGCGAAAAGATAGAAGAATTCACCAACAAAAAGCCTACGACGAACAACAAAAATTCATTGCCGATAATCAGGCGTTTATTGATCGTTTTAGAGGAACTTTTTCTAAAACAGAATCTGTACAATCGCGTGTGAAAATGTTAGAAAAAATTGTTCCAATTGAAGTAGATGAAGTAGATACTTCTGCCTTAAAATTAAAATTCCCGCCTTCGCCACGTTCAGGACAATATCCTGTAGTTGTGGAAGGTTTGTCAAAAAAATATGGTGATCACGTTGTTTTTAACGATGCAAATTTAGTTATTGAACGTGGACAAAAAGTGGCTTTCGTTGGTAAAAATGGGGAAGGAAAATCTACCATGATTAAAGCCATCATGAAAGAAATTGATTTTGATGGAGGAAAATTAGAAGTAGGTCACAATTCTCAAATTGGATATTTCGCTCAAAATCAGGCTTCATTGTTAGATGGCGATATGACTATTTTCGAAACAATTGATCAAATTGCGGTTGGCGATGTTCGTACGAAAATTAAAGATTTATTAGGTGCTTTCATGTTCAAAGGTGACGACATTCAGAAAAAAGTAAAAGTACTTTCTGGTGGAGAAAAAACACGTTTGGCTATGATTAAATTATTGTTAGAACCAGTAAATGTTCTAATTCTGGATGAGCCAACGAATCACTTAGATATGAAAACGAAAGACATTATTAAAGATGCCTTACGTGATTTCGATGGAACGCTGATTTTAGTTTCTCACGATCGTGACTTTTTAGACGGATTAGCGACTAAAGTTTTCGAATTTGGAAACAAACGTGTGAAAGAACATTTTGAAGATATTAAAGGTTTCTTAGCACACAAAAAAATGGAAAATATGCGAGAAATTGAAAAATAGAAATTAGTTTATAATATAATGAAAAGTAAAAAAAGTCGACCAATTGGTTGACTTTTTTTATGCGTTTTTATCTTATTATCAAAGTTTTATAAACTGACAAAAAATCGAAAAGCAAGAAAGAATTAGAAAAATAATTTTTGTATCTTTATAGATTGTATTTTGTTGATTTTGAAGGAGTTAATATGTGGAACGAATATCATTTCAAATCGAGAGAAGATTTAATTGCTATGGCAGATTTATTGCCGTATCCGTTTGCTTTTGCCGAAACTAATCCGGAAAGTAATATAACTGATTTATATTTCAATCAAAATATTATTGATGAATTTGGTTATTCTGCGGATGAGATTAATAGTGTGGAGCTTTGGTATGAAAACATGTATCCCAATGTAGAATACAGAGAATTTGTGAAACAATATTTTGAAAACGAAATTGAAATTGCAAAATCTAAAAAAGAAAGATTTGTAAAAATTAAAGCCAAACTTACACCTAAATCCCAGAAAGAGAAATGGTATGAAATTAAAGCGTTTTTTATTAATACTTTTTTTGTTTGTGCTTTTGTGGATATAAATAAAGAAGTACTTCTTCAAGAAGAATTAAAAAACCAGAACGAGAATAATAGTAGGATGTTATCTGTTTTGGGACACGATTTGAGAATGCCAATCGCCAATTTATATTCTATAACTTCATTAGCAATTAATAACAATATTTCTAGTATCGATTTTGTAAACATCGCAGAGTTGATTAATAAAGAATCCATGCAGGTTTTAAATATGCTAGAAACAACTATTAACTGGGCTAAATTAAATTTTAATTCTATAAAATTAAATTTCACTCCAATTGATTATCAGGATTTAGCTGAACACATTGTTACAATTTATAATGAAAACTGTTCTGGGAAACAAATTTCAGTTTCAGTAAGCTTGAACGAGTTTAAAACAAGCGATACAGATTTAGAAATTGTTACGATTATTTTGAGAAACCTAATTTCTAATGCGATTAAATACACTTCAAATGGAGGAAAAATTTCTATTTATTCCCTAAATAACAGCATTGTTATAGAAGATTTTGGTATTGGAATGACTCAAGAAAAAATAGAAAGTATTAAAACGAAATCCTACACTTCTTGTCGTGGTACAAATAATGAATTAGGTATTGGTTTAGGACTACAATTGGTTACAAAACTTTCAGAAAAAATTAATTGTAAAATCAGTTTTGAAAGTCAAGTTGGAGTTGGCACTAAAGCGTATTTAAATTTTTTAAATTAAGCGTTTTTGTAATGCTTAAAAGGGAATAACAACATTCCGAAACATTCTCCTTTGTCTTTTCCTAAATGTTTGTGATGCATTTTGTGAGCACGTCTTAAGGCACGAGCATATTTATGATTCGCATTTCTAAACAACTTAAAACGTTGGTGAATGAAAATATCATGAACTAAAAAATAAGTTAACCCGTAAGCGAAAATCCCTAATCCGATTGCTAAACCAATATCTAAAATTTGGTATTGCCACAATAAGAAAAATCCAATACTTATAACCGCATAAAATATAAAAAACGTATCGTTTCTTTCAAACCAAGAATCATGATCTTTTTTATGATGATCGGCGTGTAAATTCCATAAAAAGCCATGCATTACGT
>JAZKHI010000169.1:0-14969 GCA_040385445.1 Bacteroidota bacterium
TTATGATTGTTCTTGGCTTCTTTACCAGATGGTCAATTTGGTTTCAATTGCCAATTGTTATTAGCGCCGTGCTAATTAATTTTATTGGAGAATTCAATTCTTCTAACTTTATACAAGCCAGCATTGCCCTACTATTATGTGTATTTTTCTCTTTCTATGGAAGTGGAAAACACTCATTAGATTATAATTTTAAAATGGAACATTAAAAAATTAACGAAAAGTTTGTGTATTTAATAATTAATTAATAAATTTACTTCTCTTTTCGAAACAACTTAAACTATTAATTTAGTTATAAAGTATTTAATTAGTGTCATACTGGAAAAAAATCTACAAAAGAAGAATTTAATTACAAAACAAGATTTTTTATTAGTGTGACACTTTTTTTATGCCCTTTTCTCAAGGGTTTTCTTTCTATTGATTTTATGGGTTGCTGTTTCCACAAATTTATCTATATATATAATTTCCTTAGGAATTTGATATTTTGATAAATCCGAAAATATACTCTTATCAATTTCAAAAGGTTTTCCTTCTAAAACTAAAATAACTTTTTCTCCAAATTTCTCATCAAGTGAACTCGAAATAAAAAATCTGGTAGAAATATATTTCGCCAACTTCTCCTCCATTTCTTCAGGAAAAATTTTCACTCCGCCAGAATTAATCACATTATCAATTCGTCCTTTTAAAATAAATTGCTTTTCGTTTAAAATTTCCACAATATCATTAGTAATAATTCTATCAGAAGAGATTTCTAAAGCCTCTATAACCAAACAGTTTCTATTATCTAAGGAAATAGTCACATTTGGCAAAACCGTAAACTCCTTCGCTCCTATTTGCTTAATAGCGATATGCGAAATAGTTTCCGTCATCCCATAAGATTCAAAAGCATTACAATTAGTTTTTAAAATACTTTCTGCTAATTGATAAGTTACTTTTGTGCCACCAATAAGCAAGGTTTCAACCAAATGTAATTGTTCTAAAGAACTAGAAACTTGCATTGGAACCATTGCTACAAAATCATATTTTTCATTTTGTAGCGGATTATTATTTGGTTCAATTGTATCTAGATGTAAACCTAAAGTTATGGCGCGAACTAACATCATTTTCCCAGCAATATAATCTGCCGACAAACATAATAAAGCGGTAGTTGCAGGTTGTAAATTGAAAAACAAACCCGTTGCTTTTGCAGAAGCAATCATGGCATTTTTTTCCAATACAATTTGTTTTGGTCTTCCTGTTGAACCAGAAGTTTGCACAAAAACAAACGATTCATTATTGAGCCATTCCAATAAAAATTTAGCTATGGATTTTTCAAACAATTGTCCGTTTTTACTTAAATATAAAGCTTCCGATAAAAGTTCTAGATAAGAATAACTTTTTCCGTTTAATTTAAAATCGGGATGAATAATCTGATTCATTATTTTTCAATTGTTTCAAATGCTTTAACTTCAATAGGCTTAATTGTTCCAAAAAGTTTTTCTTTCCAATTGTTCCATTTATATTTTATTGCAAAAATGTATAACAGAATTGGGAAAATTACCAATATCGGAATGAATATTTGAAAATTAGCACTTGGTTCAGAAACATCTTTTAAAATAGAATGTGTTTGAAATGCCGACCAATCTGACGTGACTAACAAGGCACCAACTAAATTATTTGCAGCATGAAATCCTAAAGCTAATTCTAAACCTTCATCCATTAAAGTTAAAATCCCTAAAAACAATCCTGTTCCTATATAATAGAACATAATTACCATTCCAAGTTTTTCAACTTCCGGATTGGCAATATGCATAATTCCGAATAAAAATGAAGTCACAAAAAGTGGAATCCATCTTGTTTTCGTAGCTAAACCTAATCCTTGCAACATGTGTCCTCGAAACAAATATTCTTCAAAACTGGTTTGTAATGGAATAAATAATATTGCTAAAACCACAAAAATTGCAAATTTCTCAGGTTTAAAATTCAATACAAAATCTTCTGGTGCAATGAAATAACTAGCTACAGTTGTAACAATTGTAAATAAACTCCAAAGTCCAAACGAGAAAAAAACGCGTTTCCAATCTATTTTTGGTCGAGATGTTGTTAAAACACGAATAGTATTGTTCTGAATAAATTTATTATAAAATAAAACAACTAACAACAAAAATGCTAAAGGGGAAACTAGTGTTACAAAAGTACCATTAACGCCAATTAATTTAGTCATTTCTTTCATCATCGCAGCCGTATCAACACCTTCTGTTGAAATATAATTATAAACCATCAAGCCTAAAAAAAGAACTGGAATAACTAAATACGTCCACAAATTAATCTTGAATTTCTGCAATTGTTCTATATACATAATCTATTTTTTTTAAGTCCACTAAAATACAATTATTACCTTTGCAAAAAAAATATTTATGTTAACCATTTACCACAACAATCGTTGTTCAAAATCGAGAGAAGGACTTTGTTTTCTAGAATCGATCAATGAACCATTTGAAATAATCAATTATTTAGATAATGTTCCAACTTATAAAGAATTAGAAGCTATCATAAAAAAACTAAATATCAAACCGATAGAATTGGTTCGAATTAAAGAAAAAGATTGGGCAGAAAATTTTAAAGGGAAAGATTTATCAGACAAAGAAATCATCCAAACCATGATTCAATTTCCTAAATTAATTGAAAGACCAATTGTTGTAAATGGTGAAAAAGCAGTAATTGCCAGACCAACAGAATTGATTAAAGAAATTTTGTAAACTAATATTATTGAAGTCTTATTTTTTCTTTTAAATAAATAGGGAGTTTTTCTGTTGAAAGTTTTAGTTTTTCAATATTGCTATTATGTTCCGTTATGTCTTCTAAATAACTATTATAACTGGTATAAAGATAATAAGCTAAAACTCTATTATAATCGTCAAGCTCTTTATCTTCAATCATTGTTAACAATTCATTTTCAAATACTTGTTTGTTTTCTGATTCAGAAATTGCTCTACCTAAACGTCCAATATCTCCATAATAATGATTATTTGCAGGGTTTTCAATTCTAAGTGAAATCCCTACAAGTAAATCATTCAGATTTATATTTAATTTTTCTAGTTCTTTTATATAAGTATTTCTTTGTCCATACGCATAACTACCATCAGACATTCTATCAAATCTGTCATTCATTATATCTAAATGCGATTTTAAAAAAACTTCCCAATTTGTAGTTTCTGCAGATAATAATGCAATATTAAATGCGTGTTCTCTTGGTCTAGTATCTTGACTACAACCACCTACTACTTGAGTTGAACGCATTTCTTTTAATAAATTTTCTTTCTTTTTTTTGCTCAACTTTTCCCATTTTTTTGGAAGTTCTACCCAACCTGATTTTTGGTCTTTTAAAAACTTAGTCGACGTAGTATCTATTAAACAATCTGAATAACCAATTTGTTTACTATATTTTGAATGTAATGCACTCGATTTAAAATCTTCAGGAAAATAAAATGCCTTTATAGATGCATTTGAATATTCTGACTTCTCTACATAATCATAAACCCAAGTACCTTTAACACTTTTGTTATATAAATTATTCACATTGCTTTTTTGAATTTCATAGCTATAATTATCTCCTAAATCCACTTCACTATATTCAACAACTTCTTCATCATTGTAATTTGTATACTTGTACTTAACTATTAAACTATTTTTCTCAATTATGGCATTTGGATATTTTGACACAAATGCGTCATATGAAATATTTTTATCAATATCATCTTTTGCTTCATTAACATTAATTGAATCAAGCTTAATCACATGTCCAATTGTTTGATTTTTTGAATAGAAAACTTTATTCAAATCACAAGTTTTGTATTTTAAATTTAAAGAATCTACAATTCGTTGAAGTTTACCCATAGTAACATCACTATAAATAAGTCCATTTTTATATGTTTCAAATTCAGTCTGAGAGAAAGATTTTAGTGAAATAAAAATAGTAAATAGGATTAAAATTGATTTTTTCATAAAGTATTTAAAATAAATGAAGGTAATTTAATTCCAAGATTGCATTTATCAAATATATCAAATTTTCATAAACAATTAGAACAATTTCACTAAAAACAGTAACTCACAATTCAATGAGAAAATTTTATAAAATCATTTAACATAGTTTTAATAATTATTTGATATGTCATACAGTACATTTGTACTGTAAAATGTTATACATATGTTATTAAAAAAATCAATCTTATTTTTAGCAGTATTATTCGTAAGTGCAAGTGCTTTTTCTCAAACTTCCTTAAAGAAAGTAATTGTAACTGGTAAAATTATCGACAAAGAAACTTCAGTACCAGTAGAGTTTGCTGTAGTTACCTTTTCTAAATCAGAAACCAAACAAGTTGTAACTGGTGGATCTGCAGATGCTAATGGAAATTTCAGTATCGAAATAAATTCTGGAAATTACGACATCAAATTTGAATTTCCAGGTTACAAAAATCAAGAAAAATTAAATCAAAACATTTCTGAAGATGCCAATTTAGGCAATATCTTATTGGAAACTGAAACCAACCAGATTGAAACTATTGTAATTCGTAGCGAAAAAACTACCGTTGATATTAAAATGGACAAAAAAGTCTATAATGTTGGTCAAGATTTAATGGTAAAAGGCGGAACAGTTAGTGATGTTTTAGGAAACATTCCAAGTGTTAATGTTGATGCTGAAGGTGCTATTAGTTTAAGAGGAAATGAAAACGTAAAGGTTTTAATTGACGGAAAGCCTTCAAACGCTGTAAGTGTAAATGATGCCTTAAAAATGTTACCTGCTGACGCTGTAGATAAAGTAGAAGTAATTACGAATCCATCTGCTCGTTACGACGCAGAAGGTGGTGCCGGAATCTTAAATATTATTTTGAAAAAAGGAAAAACCAATGGTTTTAATGGAACATTAATGGGTACAACAGGAACTCCAGATAATCATGGACTTAATGGTACATTAAATTATAAAACTAATGAATTTAATTTATTTACAACACAAGGCTACAATTATAGAAGTAATCCAGGATATTCTAAAGTAAACACAAGATATTTAAATGCTGATAACACTACCAAAAGTTACATTGATGAAGATAGAGAAAACTCTAGAATCAATAAAAGTTATAATGGTGGATTTGGACTTGATTGGTATTTAGACAAATCTACAACATGGACAAATAGTGTAAATTACAGAAAGAATAAAGGTGATAACGAAGAGGATGTAAATTTCTACAACTATGATAAAGATAGAATTTTTACTTTCTATAGAAATCGTTTAAACCTTGAAAATCAAAAAGAAGAAAACATAGAATACAACACTAATTTAGTTAAAAACTTTAAAAAATCTGGTCATAAATTAACAATTGACGGGTCTTTTTCAGATAGTAAAAGCTATAATAATTCTACTATTTTTGACAATTCTACAATAAATCCTTCTAGTATTGATTTAACTAAAAACAATCAAAAACAAAATAGAAATTTAATTCAAGCTGATTATGTTTTACCTATTGGGGATAAATATCAATTTGAAGCTGGTTACCGTGGAAATTTTGTAAATATGAGTACTGATTATGCTGTTTTAAATAATGGCGTTTTAAACACTACTTTTACTAATCAGTTAGAATATACAGAAAAAGTAAATGCTTTATACTCTCAATTTGGTATGAAATTTAACAAATTAAGTATGCTTTATGGCTTCCGTTTTGAAGATTCAGATATAGATGTAAATCAGATAACAAGCTCAATTTACAAAAACAAAAAATACAACAACTTCTTCCCAAGTGCATTCTTTACATATGAATTAACAGAAAATTCAAATCTATCATTAAATTATAGTAAAAGAATTAATAGACCAAGAGGAAGACAATTAAATCCTTTTAGCACCTATTCAAGTAATATTAATATTTTTAGAGGAAATCCTGATTTAAATCCAACATTAACAGATGCAGTAGATTTAGGTTTTTTAACTAAAATAGGTAAAATTACATTAAGCACTTCAGCTTATTATAATTACACAAAAGATTCTTCTCAAATGGTACGTTATGTTGAAGGTTTAAATCCTGATGGCATTCCAATTACTATTTCTAGTTTTGTTAATATTGGTGAAGAAAATAGAACAGGTTTCGAATTTACTTTAAACTATTCACCTTATAAATGGTGGAAATTAAATAGTAACTTCAATTTATTTAGAGTAGAAACTAAAGGTGATTTTTATTATTCTTACATAGATGCATCAAATAACTTAATTACAAAATCACAAAACTTTGATAAAACTGCTTCTAGCTGGTTTGCAAGAATAAATTCAAAAATTACGTTACCATTAAAAATCGATTGGCAAACAAATGCTACCTATAATGGTGCACAAGTAAATGCTCAAGGTCGTGTTAAAGGAATGTTTGGTATGAATTTAGGATTCAGTAAAGATGTACTTAAAGATAAAGCCACAGTAGCTTTAAACGTAAATGATGTTTTCAACTCGAGAGTTAGAAGATCAGAAACTTTTATTCCAGGAGAAATTGATTCTGAATCAGAAATGCAATGGAGAAAAAGACAAATTACTGTATCATTTACATATCGTTTCAATAAGCAAAAAAATGAAAAAGAAAAACAACCAAAATCTCAAGAGCAAGAAAATGGTGGTGAATTCTAAAAAATAGAACTTTTATTCCAACTCCTTCTCCTTTGGAGAAGGTTGGGATGAGACCAAATATAAAAAAATCCCGATTCGTACGAATCGGGATTTTTTATTAACCTAAGGAAATTACTTTCCTTGTTCAGCTAATTTTTTTGCTTTCTTTTCCTTGTACATTTCTAGTAAAGATCCTCCAATCCAATATTGAACAAATCCTACTAAGAAGAACATTAACCAAAAACCTATAGTTAAAATGGTTAAGAAAAGTATAAAGCCTAAATACTGTTGAAATTCAAACATGTTTTCCGGAATTTTATTTGTGAATTCTGTCCAAAGATAAATCATAAATTTATTTTTAACAAATAATATGTTTTTTTTAAGTAAATTTATTCAGACAAATAATAAAGTAATGAATATTTTGTGAAATAAAAGATTACATAATTGCGTTAGTATAGTAATAACTTAAAATTATATCATTATGAAAAATCGTTTTTTATTTAGCATAATACTTATTTTTAGTATTTCCAGTGTTTTCTCACAAGAACATTTTTCAGGGATAACAACCTCAAACAGAGGTGGTTTATTAAATGGTTATTACAATCCAGCGGAATTATCAAATATGAACATGAAATTTGATGTGAATTTATTTAATACAAGTGTCAATTTTTCTAACAATAAATTATCATTTAACGACTTATTAAACGGAACCGACCTAGAAAGTAAGTTTTTTAGTGGAACCGAAGCAGCAAATGTCAGAATTGACGCGCTTGTAATTGGACCAGGATTAGCTTACAAAAACGGAAATTGGACTTATGCCATCAGCACATTAGCCAACGTTAAAGCCAATATTATTAATGTAGATACCAAATTAGGAGACGCCATTCAGAATGGTTCATTTAGCAATGTAATTTCTCAAACTTCAATTTCTTCATTAGAAAATCAAAGATTAAACGCTGCCACTTGGGGAGAAATTGATTTGTCTTTATCAAGAAAATTAATAGATATTGCGCGTCATCAAATAAATGCTGGAGCCACAATCAAATTATTATTTCCTAGTGCTTACGCGAATTTTTCTGCTTCAAATTTACAAGGAACTATACAAAATAATTTAGGAGATTTAGAATTAGCAAATGCATCGGCGCAAGTAAATTTAGCTTATTCCGGTTTTTTAGGAAATGATTTTAATGACACATCTAACTATTCTAACTTTTTCAAAAATGGAATTAACGGAGTAGCATTTGATATTGGTGGAACGTACCGATTCAAAGAAGCAGATTCAAATAAATATATTGTTTCTGCAGGTTTAGCCATAAAAAACATTGGTGGCATGTCGTACAAAGACGACACCAATACTTCAATAGATTATAATTTAAATGTGGGTAACTTCCCTACTCTAGATTTAAACCAATTTGAATCGGCTAGTAGTTTAACCGAAATTGAAGAAATTTTATCAGAACCACAAAATGCTCAGTTTTTTCAGAAAACAAAAACATCAGAATCATTTAAAGTAAAATTACCAACTACAATTAATGCTTACGCCGATTTTAAAGTAACTTCTAAATTCTATGCTACAGCAACAATTAATCAGAAAGTAACTGACGATTCTGAAAGCGATGTAACCACAACTCAAAACACGTATTCCGTTATACCACGATTTGTAATTGGCCAATTTGAAATATATGCACCACAAACTTCTAACGAAATTTCAGGATTTACAAGTGGTTTTGGATTCAAAGTTTATGGTTTTTATTTAGGTTCAAGTTCAATTGTTACAGCAGCTTTAAACAATTCAAAACAAGCAGATATATATTTAGGATTTAGATTTGGTATTTAATTTTAAAGAACTAAATTTGAATTTAACATATTCTTAAATTATGATGTCAAATTTCGAAACCAAATTCAATCAAAATAACGCTCCTGATATTGGTAGAATAATAGATGAAAGCTTTTCAATTTTTAAAAAAACAATATGGATTTCTGGAGTTGGTGTCTTTTTATTATGTCTTTTAATCGTTCCAATAACATTTATAATAATTTTTAATGCAATGGGAATTGCTTCATTGGAAGAATTTATAGAAATGAGTCCTGCTTTAAGTGAAGATATGAATTACCTGCTAATTAATGCTGCAGTTGGAATTCCTCTTGCTGGATTTTCGGCACTTATTACTGCTGGTTTTTATAAAATTAATCATTTAGCCAAACATGATAAAGAATTCGGATTGAATAATTTATTCGATTATTTTAAAAGTCCCTACTTAATGAATTTATTTTTAGCTGGTGTACTTACTGCTTTATATTCAGATGTTTTAGGTATTGGATTAATTTATTTAAAACTACCAATTGTCGCTACATTAATTCAAGCTTTCATTGCCGTTTTATTCATTTTAGCAATTCCTTTAATCATTTTTGAAAACCAAACTACTTTACAAGCGATGTCAAATAGTTCTAAACTAGCCATGAAACATCCATTTACTATAATCTTGTGTTTGGTATTTGGTTTAATCATTGCCATGTTAGGAATTTTCGCCATATGTATTGGAATATTTTTTACAATTAGCTACATTTATACTATCAATTATACGTTATATGATCAGATAATTCCAATTGATAAAGAAAATGCATTGGATGAAATTACTCAAGAATAAAAACTAAAAATTTTATTTATTTACTGTCAGTCTGAGCGGAGTCGAAGACATTATTAAGTACTTCTCCCGAAACTTGAGGACGCTCAGTGTGACAATAAACTATAAACTAAAACTTATATATTATGAAATGGAAAGATTATAGAAGTAGTGACAACGTTGACGACAGACGTGGCATGAGCGGAACTGGAAAAGCGGTTTTAGGCGGTGGTGGAATCATCGGAATTATTGCTTTTTTATTGATAACATTTGGTGGCGAACAAGGCCAACAAATTGGAAACATAATCAATCAAGTGCAACCAGCGCAACAAGAAACTACTGTTGAAGGCGCAACAGAACTTACACCAGAACAAAAAGAAATTGGCGATTTTGCCAATAAGGTTTTTGCGATGACAGAAGATACTTGGACAAAAATATTTCAAGAAGAAAATTTAGGTGACTATCCAAAACCTCAAATGGTATTATTTACTGGTGGTGTGGAAACAGGTTGTGGAAGTGCCACTTCTGCTTCTGGTCCATTTTATTGTCCTGCAGATAATAAAGTATATATGGATTTAGACTTTTTTGAAGAATTAAAATCTCGTTTTGGTGCGAAGGGTGGCGATTTCGCTATTGCTTATGTAATTGCACATGAAGTTGGTCATCACGTACAAACGGTTTTAGGAACTTCTGCACAAGTGCGTAAAAAACAACAAAGTTTAAGCGAAGAAGATGCCAACAAATTATCTGTTTGTCAAGAACTACAAGCCGATTTTTATGCCGGTTTATGGGCGAAATATAACCAAGACCGAATTGAAGTGGGCGATTTAGAAGAAGCTATTGATGCCGCTCATGCGGTTGGTGACGATGCCATTCAATCTAAAATGCAAGGTCACGTGCAACCAGAGAAATTCACGCATGGAACTTCAGCACAACGTAAAAAATGGTTCACTAGAGGTTTCCAAACTGGCGATTTCAAACAACACAATACGTTCGCAGAGGAATTGTAGAAAAATATTTAAATTATAAATGGCGCATATTTTACTTAATTCAGTTAATATGCGTTTTTTGTAGATTACAAACAAAACTTTAACCAATAACAATTAACAAATACAATTTCAAATGAAAGTAAATTTTACCAAAATTATTTCTTCAACGTTTTTTATTTTTTTCTTAAGTAATTTAAATGCACAAGATAAAGTTCTAAAAAATATAGAAGAAGCAAAAGCAGTTTCAAAACAAATCACAGAAAATTTCAAAGAAAATAAAATTACAGAAGCATTTGAAATTCTAAAATTATATTGGCCTTTACCACAAAATGAAATTAATACTCTAGAAAATCAAACTGTTCAATCTTTAAATTTAGTTTCACAAAGATTTGGAAAACAAGAATCAATAGTAAAAGTTAGCGAGCAAAACATTCAGGATACTGCATTTAGAGAAACCTATCTTTTAAAATTCGAAAATACTGCATTAAGATTAATATTTACTTATTATAAAAATAATAAAGGTTGGATCATAAATGCATTCAAATGGGATGATAATTATGATGAAGAATTCAAATAACAACCGATAGCGCAGCTACCACTGCTACCGCGCGAAATGAAATTCAACGAAGTCAATCTTTCGTGTGACAAAAAACAAAAACAACATTCACAACTAAATATTTAAAAAAATGGGAAAACAAATTTTTATCAATTTAGCCGTAACTAATCTGCAAAAGTCCATGGATTTTTACACCGCATTAGGTTTTACAAACAATCCACAATTTTCAGATGATTCTGGAAAATGTATGGTTTGGAGTGAAAGTATATTTGTCATGCTTTTGTCACACGAAAAATTTTCATCATTCGCAACTAAACCCATTGCCGACACAAAATCTAGTGTAGCTGGCCTATTTTCATTATCATTAGATAGTTTGGATGAAGTTAATAATATGATGGCAAACGGACTTAAAGCAGGTGGAATTGAACCTAATGAAATGAAAAATTATGGTTTTATGCAACAACGTACAATCGAAGATTTTGACGGACATACTTGGGAAATTTTCTATATGGACATGTCTAAATTTCCAACAGAATAACAGAAAACTCAAAATACCATGAAAAAAGTCACATTCGCTTTTTTGTTTTTTATTGGTTTGTATTGTAATTCATTTGCACAACAAACTCCTAAAACCTACACTTTAAAACAATTACAAGCCCGATTTAAACACGCCAATTATACTGAAAAAGTGCTTTTAGATTTTCAAAAAACAATGGAAAATCTTAGAGAGAAACCACAGCTGAATGAAGATATTCCTGGAGAAGTAATTTCTTGGAATACTTTTAACGGACAATTTTCTTGGCACAGAACATATCTTGTAGAAAAAGACAAAGTAAAAGAAGTTCCAACTATTCCTAAAGATGAAAAATTCTTAAAAAAACTAAACAGTTATGTTCCTGAAGCATCTAAATTTTCTTATTCGTCAGATTTATGGAGTTTTGCTTTTGTCGAAAAAAAACTAGAAGATAATTTTTACTTAATTCAAGCCACTACAAAATCATTTAATTCCTATCCTGAAATGCCAAATGACGACATTTTAATATATGATATAGAATATAAAACTAAAGATTTTAAAGAATTTTTCTTGGTGCGATTGAAAGATACTCACACCGAAAAATGGACAGAAGTTATAGAATAATGTCTTATTCTAGCTAGCATAAATTCAACTTAATAAAACAAAATGTTTAAAAAAATTATTGCCTTTTCTATATTATTATTTGCAACCTCAATTTCAATAGTTTACGGACAAACTACTTATGCTATAACCAATGATAAGAAAATCTACCAAGTAAATAGTGATTATTCTTTAAATTATATTTGTACAGCTGGCCCAACACAATATTTAATTAATGACATAGCTATCACTCCTTCAGGAATTATGTATGGAATCGCATATAATACGCTTTACCAAATTAATTTATCCAATGGATCTGCAATTTGGATAGCAGATTTCCCTCCCAATTTTTACGTTTCTTTAGTTTGCAGTAATGATTATGAACTTTATATGATTAATTCTTTACAAAAAACTTTATATAAATATAATGTACAAACAAACGTGCTTACCAATGTTGCTTATTTAGGATTTGAAACTTCCGGTGATTTGGCATACTACCAAGGTCATCTTATCTTCCAAAGTTACAATGATAGCGGATCAATGTACATGATAAAAGCTTTCAATACACAAACCAATGCACTCATTGATGTAATGTGTCAGCCAAATTATTTTCAATTATGGGGATTAACAAACTATAATGCATGTAATGGAGAAATTATATTAGCTGTAAATCCAGCAAATGAGTTTCTTGAAATAAATCTTAACACTCAGAGTTATACTTCTTTTCCATTTTTTCTTCCTAATAGTCAAACGATATTTGGTTTAGCTAGGTCTGATGAATTTTTAGGTTCAATATGTCAGCCCGAAGTCTTACCGGATTTGAATTGTATGACACTTTCCCTTGAAGAATATTCTCAAAGCAACTTTACTGTTTATCCTAATCCAGTCGACAAAGAAATAAATATAAAAAGTAATTCGGAAATTTCTGAAATACAAGTTTATGATGCAATGGGAAAATTAATTAAAGAATTAAAAGGAAATAAATTGGAATCATTAGACGTTACAAATCTTTCAAAAGGGTTCTATTTACTTAAAGTGAAAAGCGGTGATTTTTTCTCTACAAGAAAATTTTTAAAGAATTAATTAAAATAAATACCAACAAAATGACATTCAGAGAAGCTAAAATTGAAGATATAAAACAAATACAAGTTGTTAGAAATTCTGTAAAAGAAAACATCTTATCTAATCCTGATTTAGTGACAGATAAAGACTGCGAAGAATTCATGTTCAAACGCGGAAAAGGTTGGGTTTGTGAAATCGACAATCAAATTGTGGGGTTTGCTATTGCTGATTTAAAAGACGATAACATTTGGGCGTTGTTTTTACACCCTGATTTTGAAGGTAAAGGCATTGGAACCAAACTTCATAATATGATGTTAGATTGGTACTTTTCTACTGGAAAAGAAAATGTTTGGCTAGGAACTTCTCCAAATACAAGAGCAGAACAATTTTACACCAAATCAGGTTGGACAAAAAACGGAATGCACGGACAAGATGAAGTAAAATTTGAAATGTCAAAAGTGCAATGGGAAAGTATTTCAAGTAAGCTTTAAACTGAACACAACATGGATATATTAGATAAAATTATTGCTTTTTTTAGTGGAAAAGATAAAACACCAATATGGCAACAGTTTGCAAATGAAAAACAAGGTGAAATAAAATCCGAAAGTGGCGACTTATTTGTTGCATATTCGTACTCAGATTATAATTTTCGAATAGGAGAATTCACACATTATGTAATCTCTGGCGGTAGTTCATATGAAAAGAAATACATGATTGGAATGGTACAATTTACAAATCCAAACAATTTTGAAATATCTATAACTCCAGATGATTTGTTTAGAAAAATAGGAAAATTTTTTAAAAACAATGATATCAAAATTGAACACAAAGGATTTGATAGTAAGTTTTTTATTAAAAGTAATCATGAGTTTAAAGCAATAACAATTTTGAAGGATAAAGATCTGTTGGAAAAAATAATTTCTGCCGATCCTATTCTATTGGAAGTCACAAAAGAGAAAGGATTGTTTAATGAACACCGCCCACTTGACGGAAAACACATGTTGCATTTTGCAAAACAAGAAAAATTTAAAGATATAAATCAATTAAATTACATCCATTTACTTCTCTCTACTTTTATTGAAAACCTGAAAGAAAATTGTTCAATCCAAAATTAACATAACTTTTAAAAACATCAAAAATGCGCAAATACATCCTACTTTCACTTACAGTAATTATTACTATTTTCTTAGTTTACGGACTAGTTTACAAAGTAGGATTACAAGGTTTTTTATTCGCTTGGATGCTAAATTTTGTCTTAATGATGTGTGTTTTCTTCTTTACGGAAACACTAAAATCGGAATTTAAATCAGCCTATTATCATGAAAAAACTTGGGAAAAGAAAGGAAAAATCTACGAAGCGTTTGGTATCAATCTTTTTAGAAAATTATTGGTTTTAGTTGGTTGGGAAAAATTGAATAAAAAAGCCAATCCAGTAGAAAATAATTTACAAGCTTTAACCCATTTAGAATATCGCACCAAACAATCAGAATTAGGTCATATTATCATCTTTTTTATTGTTTTAGCTTTCACTATTTATGTGGCGATAACTTTCGGAATTAAGGAATCTCTTTCTTTAATCATTTTGAATTTACTCCTGAATGTTTATCCAGTTTTATTACAACGCTACAACCGACCAAGATTACAAAGAGCCATCATTTTAAGTAAATATAGAGAAGAAAGAAGAATTAGCTAACTACAATGTAATTTCTCACTACTGCAATTGTATTTATTGCTATCGCAATTGTATTTCTCGCTATTGCGATTGTATTTATTCCTATTGCGGATGTATTTATTGCTATCGCAATTGTATATCTTGCTGTTGCGGAGTTAAAACTCCTTCCTGCAAGTATAAAACTCGTGACTGCAATTAAATTACTCCGCTTAGTTTGTCATGCTGAAAGCATCTCACACAAAACTTCAAACTCCCTACTTCTAGCTTTCCTCTTCAAACACATAAAAACAAAAAAGTCCCGATAAAACTATCGAGACTCTTTGTGATCGCGCCAGG
>JAZKHI010000170.1:0-3310 GCA_040385445.1 Bacteroidota bacterium
ATTTTCTTAATCATAATGTCGTCAAATTCTTTTTGAGTTACTTTGTCGCCACCAGATGGTGCTTTAATCTCAACTTTTTCTTTTACGTTCATTACTAATTTAGAACACATAGTAACCGTTTTGCCATCATTAACTTCCATAATTAAACCTGGTAAACCCCAATATTCATCTGGGCCTTGATTTACAGGAATTTCCGGGCAATACCAAGCTGTAACCGTAATTTCTTTTGGCATGTCTATTTCGTCGAAAAAGTTGGTTTTCTTTTCGTCTTTTTTAGGTTCTGTTGTAGTTTTTTCGTCTGTTTTAACTTCTTCAGTTTTTACTCCCGAAGCTTCGGGATTTTTTTTCTTTTCTTCTTTTCTTCTGTAGTTTCTAAAGTCAGATTTGCTCGCTTCTTTCACGGCAGTAGCTTTAAAACAAGTGTAATCACCAATTTTTTTAGATTCTTCCGTTAAAACCCATTTTAAGTTTGGTAGCGAATCTTTAATTAAAAACTCTTTTCCAAATACTTCTTTATCAACTGTATATTGTTTTTCTTTTACGTTTTTGTAATAGGTTCCGCCGCCGCCCATAAAGCTAGCCATCATTCTTCCACCGCCACCTTGTCCTGGAGCGTCTAGTTTTTCTTCTTCTTTATAAATTGAAGCCGATTTATCGAAATTTAGAACAAACGTTTTTTCAAACATTTTTTTCATTCTTTCCATAATTTGCGTTTTCATTTCTGGAGTAATTTCCTTATTTCCTTCGAAATTTTTAGCAAAATCAGCCGTTGAAGTTTTAGATTCATAAACAGCCATTCCTTGGAAATCTTTTTGTGCAGTTGCTATAAAAGTAGATAAACCAATTACAGCTAAAAATATTTTTTTCATATGTTTTTATTTATTGTTTTTTAATCGTCATATGTAATTCGCATATCATAATTTGAGTTTAAAGCCAAATTTTAAAACATGCTTATTTCATATGATTTGTTATATTTTTTGTTTTGTTATCTATTTAGACAACAAAAATCAGAAATAGTTACATGTTAATTTGTTATTTTTGTGTTAATCTTACAGATAT
This sequence comes from Bacteroidota bacterium, assembly GCA_040385445.1. GTDB lineage: Bacteria > Bacteroidota > Bacteroidia > Flavobacteriales > Flavobacteriaceae > Flavobacterium. The sequence goes on from JAZKHI010000170.1 coordinate 1,060, forward strand.
GAGAATTTTACTGCTTTTTGTTTTTACTACTTTTTGCTCCACCGCTCAAAACATTGATTTTGAGAAAGTAGGAGTGGAGTCTGCTAAGTATGATGTTTTCTGGGGAAATGATATTTCTGGTAACAATTATTTTTCTACGAGTAATAATTTGTATAAGATCAATGAAAAAGATACTTTAAATTATACGAATAATAAATATGGAAAAATTTCAGGTGTAGAAACATTCAATATGTTACAAACCTTGATTTTTTATAAGCTAAATAACGCTTTTGTTTTGTTAGATGCTCAGTTTAATGAAATTAATACGACTATTTTTTCTGAAATTAATTGCGAATTTTTAAAACCTGCTTCACAAAATGAATTGTGGTTTTATGATAATTTAAGTCAGCAAATGGGTTTGTATAATTTGAATTCTCAGAAAATTAAATTTCTCTCCAACCCAATAAATAAGACAATTAAATACACGCATTCTGATTATAATTATTTATATTGGATAGATAATGAAAATGCCATATTTTCAATAAATAAATTCGGAAAAATAGTAAGCTTAGGAAAAGTGTCCTCTTTTGAAAAAGTAATTTTTTCTGACAAAAGCGATTTATTTTATCTTTTAGACGATAAAATGTATTATTATTCCGTTGAAAATCAAGCTTCAAGAAAAATCAACATTGATGAAAAAATGATTAAAAATTTCTTCTATAAGGATGGAATTTTGTCTATTTTTACCGACGGTCAATTAATCAACTATCAAATAAAAAAATAAAATATGCATATAGCTATTGCTGGGAATATTGGAGCAGGAAAAACGACTTTAACTAAAATGTTGGCCAAACATTTTAAATGGGAAGCACACTTTGAAGATGTTGATGACAATCCGTATTTAGATGATTTTTATCATTCAATGGAAAGATGGAGTTTTAACCTGCAAATTTATTTCTTGAATAGTCGTTTCAGACAAATTTTAGAAATCAGAAAAACAGGTAAAAAAACCATTCAAGACAGAACGATTTACGAAGATGCTTTTATTTTCGCACCCAATTTGCATGCCATGGGTTTAATGACAAATAGAGATTATACCAATTATAAATTGCTTTTCGATTTGATGGAAGATTTAGTTGGACCACCAGATTTATTAATTTATTTACGTAGTTCTATTCCGAATTTAGTAAAGCAAATTCACATGCGTGGCCGCGATTATGAAAACACCATTTCGATTGAGTATTTAAGTCGTTTGAACGAAAGATACGAAGCGTGGATTCAAACGTATGATAAAAGTAAATTAGTAATTATTGATGTAGATAATATCGATTACGTGAATAATCCAGAAGATTTAGGAGAAATTATTAGAAAAATTGATGCCGAAATAAACGGATTGTTTTAAAATATAAAAGCCTTGAGAAATCAAGGTTTTTTTTATGATTTTCGTCAATTCGAGTGATTCCGATGAAATCGGGATTGTATCGAGAATAGAAAATTATCATTAAAAGGTTCTCGATACATTCCGATTCATACTTCATCGAAACACTCGAACTGACGTTACGGTTTTATTTCATCGTGTCAAACAATGAAATTACTTTGATATCTTTTATAGGTTTTGATAATTTAATGATTAGATTCTCATTCGGCAATAAATCAAAATAATTATCACTGAAAAAAGTGTCTTCTTGAAATAAAAACACATTTTTAGTAAGCGTATCTGTTGAAACTTCTATTGTGTTTTCATCTAAATATTGAATTAGAATTATTTGTTTTTTCAATTCTAAATTTTTTGGCTTTTCAAAATAATACAACACTCTTTTTTCTTCCAAATTTGGTGAAATTAATTTTACAGAAAGTACGATATTTTTCGAATTGAACTTTTCAAATTCCTTCTTATCTATTTGAAAATAAACCTTACTCGTATTCGCTTCTACAAGAATTTCAGATGTATTATAATACAACATTTTACCTTCAAAATCTAATAATTCCAATTCGAGTTTTCCTTTTTCTGGAGTTAATTCATCAATTACGATATAAATTTTATACTGATTTTCTTCTTCGTTAACGGAAATCAAAATATTTTCAAAACTACGCTTCGCTTGATAATGAAACGCTTTCCAATTTCCGAAATAATCCACCGAACTCCACGAAGTCACGGGCCAACAATCGTTCAATTGCCAAAACAACGTTCCCATGCAATACGGTTTTGCTCTTCTATGTGCTTCAATAGCGGTTTTCATGCCTTCTGCTTGTAGCAATTGCGAAACATAAA
>JAZKHI010000171.1:0-3684 GCA_040385445.1 Bacteroidota bacterium
AAAGAAGAACATAAAGATTTTTCAAAATATATTTATTAATATATGAACAAAGGAAGGTATTCCAAATATATTAGACCATTAAGTATAATTTTAGATTGTTGTTTGATACTTATATTATTCCCTTATTTTTTTAAGGGACTAAATATTAATTTTCAATGGTTTGGATCGTATTTGGTATTAATATGGATAATAATATCTTTTTTTACTAAGCTTTATGAAATTTTCAGATTTACAACACCAGTAAATATACTTTCAAAAACAGCTAAACAAATATTTCTATTTTTACTTTTAATAATTGCTTTCTTCCCTTTTTATAAAGAGGCTACTTTTAGTGGAAATGCCACTGCAAAATTTATATTGATTTTGACATTTGGCGTATTATTATTAAAAAGTTTAGCTTTTTATTATATCAAAAAGTACCGAATTTTGACCGGAAATAACTTCAGAAATGTGGTTATTATTGGATACACTTATGAATCAAAAGATTTAAAAAATATTTTTGAAAAAAGACCAGATTACGGGTACAGATTTAAAGGCTTTTTTTCAGATAAAAAAACTGGTGAACATATTGTTGGAAAAGTGGAAGACATAAAAAAGTATGTTTTCGAAAACAATATTGATGAAATTTATTGCTCAATTAATGAAATTTCAAATGAAAAGCATAAAGAATTAGTCGCTTTTGCTGATGATAATGATATCGCAATTAAATTTATTCCAGATTCAAAAGCCATTTTTTCAAAGAACTTAACCATTGATTATTACGAATTATTCCCAGTTCTATCATTAAAAAAATCACCATTAGACGATTATTATGCAGAGTTCCTTAAAAGGGTTTTCGATATTGTATTTTCTTTAATTGTAATACTATTTGTTTTATCTTGGTTAACTCCAATTTTAGGTTTGTTAATTTTAATTGAATCAAAAGGTTCCATATTTTTTAAGCAAAGCCGACCAGGAATTAACGAAGAAGAATTTATTTGCTATAAGTTTCGTTCCATGCAATTAAACGGAACAACCGAGTTAGAAGCTTCAAGAAATGACCCAAGAGTTACAAAAATTGGTCGTTTTATTAGAAAAACAAGCGTGGATGAATTGCCACAATTTTTTAATGTTTTATTAGGCGACATGTCTGTTGTTGGGCCTCGACCTCACTTATGGGCACAAAATAAAACCTATGGTAAAAAAGTTAAAAAATATATGGTCAGACACCATGTAAAACCTGGTATTACAGGTTTGGCACAAGTAAAAGGTTGTCGAGGTGAAATTGAAACAGAAGACGATATGGTGAACCGTATTAAATTTGACATTTTTTATATTGAAAATTGGTCGTTTTTAATGGATTTCAAAATCATTATTCAAACCGTTGTTAATATATTTAAAGGGGAAGAAAAAGCATACTAATGAACACGTTAGTTTCTATAATTACGCCTTGTTTTAATTCTGAAAAGTATATTTCTCAATCCGTTCAATCGGTTATTTCTCAAACACATCAAAATTGGGAATTACTATTGGTTGATGATTGTTCATCTGACCAAACCTATGCAATTATCTCGAATTTTGCGACCCAAGATACTCGTATAAAAGTTTTCAAATTAGATAAAAACTCTGGTGCTGGCGTGGCAAGAAATTTTGCCATTCAACAGGCATCAGGAAATTATATTGCTTTTTTAGATGCGGACGATTTATGGAAACCAGAAAAATTGGAGAAGCAACTTCATTTCATGCAAACTCAAAATATTCCATTCACTTTTTCGTTTTACGAAACCATTGATGAAGCTGGAAATTTACGAAATGAAACCCTCACATCTCCTTCAGAAATACTATATGAACAATTATATTTTTGCAATTGGATTGGTAATTTAACTGGAATTTACTCTGTAGATTTCTTTGGAAAAATTCCGATTTCGGCTATCAAAAAACGACAAGATTGGATGATGTGGTTGCAAATCGTAAAACAAATTAAAACCGCCATTCCTGTACAAGAAAGTTTGGCGTATTATAGAGTTCGAGAAGATTCTATTTCGGCATCTAAATGGAAATTAATTGCGTTTAATTTTAGAGTTTATAGAGATTTCCATCAACGTAATTTCATTTCAGCATGTTTCGATACGATGCAATTTTTATATGTTCAGATGGTCATCAAACCTAAGTATAAGAAAAAGTAAATAAATTTTTTGCCACGAATTTTCGTCAAAGATGAACTAATTTTTAGCGAAAACAAATTTAACATTCGTAAATTTGCACCTAAAGAAAGCACAAATAATACCTTTTAGTTTTGAGATTATGGCTTCAGTTTTACCATTAAGGTATTGAGTTTATTAAGTTACATCTGAATTTCCTTAATTTCTAAATGGTTTTTAAATATTTTGTGGTAAATTCTAAGTTGAATCTTATAAAACTACAACAAAGAAGTAAATTGCTTCAATTTCCCACGATTGCTTCTCGTTAAGAAGTCTTTTCTCGTGTAAGTGAATTTCAAATTCGGTTCCAAATACAAATCAACTGCCTTCTGAATTTCATCAATTTGAGTGGTTGAAAGTGCTTTTTCACTCACATAATCAATTTCAAAACTATCCAATTTGGTTTGTTTAATCACGAATTCTTTCACGTTTCCGTCATCTTCAATGATACTTTTCGTCACGTAATAAAACGTCAATCCTGGCGATTTTTTTCCGCTCGGCAATATCGCAACATCGTTCGTTCTACCAATTAATTGTTTCAAAAGTGGCTTTTTCCAAGTACTTTTTTCGTCCAAAATCCCGATATCGCCAATTTCATATCGAATAAACGGATGTGCTTTGTTGTATAAAGAAGTCACCACAATTTTCCCAGAAGTGCCGTTTGGAACGGGTTGATTGTTTTCGTCTAAAATTTCAATAAATAGAGTTTCACTATTCACTTGCCATTCGCCATTCGGATTTTGAAAAGCTAATAAATCCAATTCCGAAGCGCCATATTCATTGACAATCGGAATACCTAAATATTTTTCAAGCAGTATTTTATCATCATCAAAAAGCATTTCTGAAGTTACCATGCAGACTTTCAATGTCGGACAAACGTCTTTTAAAACCATGTTTTTCGATTGTAAAAATTTCGCAAAAAGCACCACAGAACTCGTATAACCATTAATATAATCGAATTTCTTCAGTTGAAATTTCTTCAGAATTTCTTCCAAAACCACATCGGATAAATCAAAAATAGGAAAACGATACCTTTTCGCTAAAAAATCTTTGAAACGTTCTTTATAATATCCGAATTTATCCAACGGAATTCCATAAAAACGCGCTTGAAACGACGAATTAAAGTCAATTCCAAACCAACCAAATCGGTAAATATTAGAATACCAAGTTAACGCGTGCGAAAATTTATCTTTGGCGAAAATAAAAGGATCGCCACTTGAACCCGATGTTTTGTTGATGTAAATATTCTTTTCAAAACCTTTCGAAAGTCTTTCTGCTAAAGGAACTTGAAGATTTTTTTTAGTCAGAATCGGTAAATTTTTCCAATCTGAAATATCAGAATTTCCAACTAAATTTTTGTAGAAACTATTGTTATCGAAATGAAATTGTACAATCTCCTTTCTTTTTTCTTCGATGAATTTTTGATACTCGGATTCAGAAATTTGCAGATTTTTTTCAAATTCAAGTTGGGCTTCCTTCATAGGGAAACCATTTATTTTTAACG
>JAZKHI010000172.1:0-7372 GCA_040385445.1 Bacteroidota bacterium
GTATTTATTGGACAACAATTAACTAAAGTTTTAGCAGAATTAGAAGGTGTAACCAAAGGAAAATTATCTCCAGAAGAAAAAACTGATTTAAAATTAAACGTAGTTGGAAAATTACCAGACGTTTTATTAGATAATACAGATAGAAACAGAACTTCACCATTTGCATTTACTGGAAATAAGTTCGAATTCAGAGCAGTCGGTTCTACAGCTAACTGTGCGGTTTCAATGACAACTTTAAATTCTATCGTAGCAAAACAATTAATTGATTTCAAAAAAGAAGTAGATCATTTAATTGAAACTAAAGATTTAAAGAAAGACGAAGCGATTTTCAATACATTAAGAGAATACATCAAAGGAACAAAAGCTATCTTATTTGAAGGTGACGGTTATAGTGATGCTTGGGAAAAAGAAGCTAAAAAACGTGGATTAAGTAATCATAAAACAACTCCAGAAGCCTTAAAAGCTAAAGTTTCTAAGAAAGCATTTGATTTGTTTTCTGAATTAGGCGTAATGAATCACATTGAAGTAGAATCACGTTACGAAATTGAATTAGAAGAATACGTTAAGAAAATTCAAATTGAAGGAAGAGTTTTAGGAGATATTGCTCGTAACCACGTAATTCCAACATCAATTAAATACCAAAATACATTAATTGAAAACGTAAGAGGTTTAAAAGAAATTTTCGGAAAAGATTTCGAGAAAATCGCGAAAGAACAAATTGCGTTAATCAAAGAAATTTCGGAGCATATTGAAGGAATTCACCACAATATTGACGAAATGATTTCGGAACGTAAAAAAGCAAACAACCTTACTGATTCAGAAAAAATGGCTGCGGCTTATTGTAATAAAGTAAAACCATATTTCGAAATTATTAGAGAACATTCTGATAAATTAGAATTGTTAGTAGACGACGAAATGTGGACCTTAACAAAATACAGAGAATTATTTTTTATAAAATAACATTTGTTTATAAATATGTTAAAAGCTTATCAGAAATGATAAGCTTTTTTTTGGTTAATAAAATAAAAAACCATACTTTTCCAAAGTTCTAAAATGAAGCAATTATGCGTTTTTTATTAATAATGTTACTTGTAACATCATCTTTATATTCTCAAGAAAAATTTACAGTATATTTTGATACTGATAAATACGTTTTAAATCAAAAACAAGACAGTGTTTTGAGTGGTTTTATCCATAAAAAAGACATTAAAGTCAGTAAAATAACTGGTTTTTGTGATTTCAGAGCAAGTAATGCATATAATTATCAACTAGGATTAAATCGTGCCAATCACGTTTTAAATTTACTTCAAGTTTTTGATATCTCAAAAGTTTTTGTGAGTTCAAAAGGCGAAGAGTTTAAGCAAAAAACAGATTTATCTTTAAATAGAAAAGTAGAAATTGAATACGAAGTGAATGAAGTAATAATTGAAACTATTCCAACTAAAGAAATTGAAATAATTGATAAGCCACTTGTAGTGGAACCAGAAATTGAGAAATACCCAACGGAATTACAAAAGAAAATTATTAATAGTAAAGTTGGAGATAAAATTCTACTTAATAATTTGAATTTCTACGTAAGAACTGCAGAGTTTTATCCGGAATCTGTTCCGTTTTTAGAAGATTTATATGAAGTTTTAGAGAAAAATCCGAAAATTAAAATTGAAATTCAAGGACATATTTGTTGTACGCCTGGTAGAGATGTTGAGGAGTTTTCATTAAGAAGATGTATTGCAGTTTATGATTTTTTAATTGATTACGGAATTTCTGCTGATAGAATGACTTACGTCGGATTTGATGCGACTCAACCACTTTTTCCAATCCCAGAAAAAAACGAAGAAGAACGAAAAGCCAATCGTAGAGTGGAAATTATGATTTTAGAAAAATAATGTGTTACAAATTATAAAAATGTACTACTAATAGTATAGAAATTGAAAATGCTTGTTATTTCTGACAAGCATTTTTTTATGCAATAATTTCTAAAGATTTGAGTTATAATTAAAATCGTTTTTTAATGAAGTCGGTATTTTTAAGTTTATTTTTTATCTTCTTTTTGAATTCTTTTTCGCAGAAAAAAATCACACTTTATTTTGAGGTGAATTCTAGTGAATTAAGTAAAAATGAATTTAAAAAATTTAACGATTTTGTTAAAACAAGAGATTTAAAAGTTCAGAAAGTTATTGGTTATTGTGATTTAAGATCATCCACAGAATATAGTGATACTTTAGCTTTGAAAAGGGCTAATTTTATTGCAAGTCTAATAAGGTTAACAACATCTAATACGGCTTTTGAATTAGAATTTAAAGGTGAAAATTTCAATCAAGATAAAGTTCTAGAATTAACTCGAAAAGTGGAAGTGTATTTCAAAATTGAGAAATCGCAATCTATTAAAATCACCAAAGACAACGAATTAGAAGAAGTTGTAAAAAAATCAAAAATTGGCGATAAATTAGTATTGAAAAATTTGAGTTTTAACGACAGAACGAATATTCTGTATCCAGAATCCTATAAAATTAGAGAAGAATTATTACAAGTTTTAAAAGACAATCCGAAGTTAAAAATTGAAATTCAAGGACATATTTGTTGCACACTAGGAAAAGATGAGGAAGAAGTTGCTTTGAAAAGATGTATAGCAACCTATGAATATTTACTAATTAATGGAATTGATAAAAACAGATTAAGTTATAAAGGTTTTGATGGCTCACAACCAATATATCCAATTCCAGAGAAAAATGAAGAACAACGAAAAGCCAATCGTAGAGTTGAAATTTTAATTCTAGATAAATAACTCATATCAACCAACTAACCTAAATCTAAAACTATGAAATCTATTTTTTGTATTCTATTTTCATTAATTGCAACTAGCTTTTATGCTCAAAAAAAGTTCACAGTTTATTTCGATACCGATTCTCATCAATTGAGTTTGTCAGAATTAAGTAGATTGGATAAAGAATTCAAAAATAAAGATGTTGATATTGTGTCGATTACAGGTTTTTGTGATAACAGAGCAACAAATGAACATAATGATAGTTTAGCGGAAAACCGTGCGAAATTCGTTGGGAATCTTTTGAAAAAGCTTGTTAATGCTTCAGAATTCAAAATAATTAATAAAAGTGAGAATTTTGCTCAAAGTAAAAATTTAGCCAAAAACAGAAAAGTGGAAATTGTTTATAATATTCCAATAGAAACACCGAAAGCAACGGAACTAACATCTAAAATAAAAACTTCAAAAATTGGCGATAAATTAGTGTTGAAAAATATGAATTTTTACGACAGAACTGATGTGTTGTATCCGGAATCGAAACCCATCAGAGAAGAATTATTGCAAATTTTAAAAGATAATCTGAAATTAAAAATTGAAATTCAAGGACATATTTGTTGCTCACATCAAGTTGATAAAGAAGAAATTGCATTAAAAAGATGTGTGGCAACTTATAATTATTTAGTTTCAAACGGAATTGATAAATCGAGATTAAGTTATAAAAGTTATGATTCTACAAAACCTATTTTTCCAATTCCAGAAAAATCTGAAGAACAACGCAAGGCCAATCGCAGAGTTGAAATTTTAATTCTAGATAAATAATTGGCACAGTTTTTAGTCCTATATTTGTAATTCTCAAATTATAAAACATTTAAATAATGAAAACCTTATTTGCTTTTGCCTTTTGCTTTTTACCTTTTATCTTTTTTGGACAAGAAAGCGTTTCGTTTTATTTCGAAAACAACAAATCAACTTTAAATCAAGTGGAATTGGTGAAATTGAATAAATGGATTTCTCTAAATAAAACATCAAAAATTCTTTCTATTACGGGTTCTACGGATGAAGTAGGTTCAACGGGATATAACGATACTTTATCACAAAAACGTGTAGATTATATTTTTAGTAAAGTGAAAGCTTCTGTTAAAATTAGAGAAGATTTTAAATCGATTTCTTTAGGAGAAAAAGGAGCAAAATCGAAAACTAAAGCCGAAAACAGAAAAGCAATCATCGTTTTTTTACAAGAAAAAGATTTAGCTAAAGAAGCCGAATTAATTAAACCTAAAGTTATAGAGCCAGTAGATGTTCCTACAAACGGATTAACACCTATTCAAGAAGAAGACATGCATTTCCCAGAAGGAGCTACTTTAGCAGAAAAAATTGAATTATCTCGACCAGGAACTTTAATCGTTTTACCCGAAATTCAGTTTTATAAAAATTCATTCGGAATCATGCCATCTTCACAAAGAGAAGTTTTCGAATTAATCCGAATTATGACAGAAAACCCAAAATTACATATCGAAATTCAAGGTCATATTTGTTGTGTTGATAACGATGTTAGAAAATTATCGTTGGAACGTGCCAAACAAGTGCGTCGTGTGTTGCAATCCAACTACATTTTAGAACGCAGAGTTAAAGTAAAAGGTTTTGGTGTAACGAAACCAAAATTCCCAATCCCAGAAGCAACTGAAGAACAAGCGGCTGCCAATAGAAGAGTGGAAATTATGATTTTGGAGAAGTAGAAAAATATAGAAATATGATTGCACTTCAAGGTTTTAAAAAATCAAACGATAGTGTTTTTATTGTTTTAGATAATGAAGGAATTGATGAACTTATTGATTATCTAAATTTTATAAAAAATAGCGATTCAAGTATGCATTTGAATGAAGGAAATGAACTTGTTTCAAATGATGATATTGATGATGATATGTATTATATTCCTCACGTTAAACTTATAAATTTAGACAAGTTATAAGCTATATTACATATTCTTTCTCTTTATAACACTTCTTCTAGGTTCGTTTCCTTCATGAAGTGCCATTTCAGAATGTAAGAATTTTGCAGCTTCTGCAGAATCTTTTACTTTTGTAGCGCTTCGTGCTAACATTTCGGATTCAAAATCCGTTAATACACTTTTTCTAATTCCAACTTCTCTCCAATTTGAAGATGGTTTGCATTTTTTTGTAATTTCACGAGCCAGTTTCAACGCATCCAACAACGCTTGATTCGCACCTTGTCCTTTAAACGGACTCATAGGATGAGCTGCGTCTCCAATCAGAGTTACTTTTTCGCCTTTCGATAATAATTCTGAAGTTAGTAATTCTCTATCATAAACAGGATAACCAGAAATTTGTGCTTCTAAAGTTGCACCTAAAATCTGAGGAATAGGTTCGTGCCATTGTGTTCTACGACAGGCTTCTTCTTTGAGAAATTTTGGACCTTTTGCACTTAATTCTTTAGCTTCCATTTCAGACATTGGAAAACTAAGTTGCCACATTACAGAATTTGAATCATAAGGCATCATATAAATTCTTTCATTTCCATTTGCGGTTTGAAATACTGTCGCCGAATCAAGTAAAGGAGAATCAATATTTTCGAGAGCACTCAATGGACAAATGCCCAAAATCACAATACAATCTAGATAACGTAAAGGCATAATATCTTCACCAATGAGCAATCTTCGTACAGAACTTCTGATGCCATCGGCTCCAACCACAAGATCAGCTTTAGCTTTCTTAATCTCACCATTTACTTGAAAACTTAAATCAACACCATTGTTTTTGTCTTCTTTAAAATCTAATAATTGATGTCCCCACTGAACTTTATTATTTTCTCCGATTTGTTCCAGTAAAGCTAAACGTAAAGATTGCCTTGAGATGTGAATGTTTGTATTCTTTGATGATTTTTCAGTGTCTGTTGGTAACCATTTTCTCATTCCCCATTCGCCAACGACTTTTCCATCTGTGTTATGAACGATATGTTTTGAAGAAACTATTCCTTTTTTTAAAGAAATAATTCCTAATCCTTTTATGGCCTTACTGGCTTGTTGTAAGGTAAGTCCGTAACCTTGTGATCGATTATCAAAACTATTGTCACGTTCGTAAAGAGTAAACGGAATCCCACGATGCAAACAGGCTACAGCTAGGGCTACTCCGCCAATTCCAGCGCCAATAATAGCAATGTGTGGAAAATTTTTATTTTCTGCTTTTGAAAAATTATCTGAAGGAATTAAGCCAGATCCAGAACAATTTAAACAAGAATACTGTTCCGCTTTAGGTTTAACTGGAGCAATTCCTTTGCTTTTCGTTTTTTCAAATTCATCGCACGCAAACTTGTAGCTGAGTAGTGCTTTCTTACTTAGCTTCCGAGTTTTTTTACCGAGACCTTTGCAACTTTCACAAATTGTCCAGCTAGCAGATGAATTTTTTAATTTTTCCAATTATTTTTTATTGATTTTTATTGATTCAAAACAAAAACTTGTCTGCAAAGGTTGTAAAATTTTCTGTTATATCTTTTGTTCCTAAATTGATTTGTTTCGAATTGCCTAATTGCCTAATTATTTATATCTTTGCCGCACACAACAATCAACACCATAAAAATGAGTTCTGAAACGAGCCAACGCTACAATCTTAGAGGAGTTTCTGCTTCTAAAGAAGACGTGCATAATGCTATTAAAAACATCGACAAAGGATTGTTTCCTCAAGCGTTTTGCAAAATTATCCCAGATTATTTAACGAACGACGAAAAGTATTGCATCATTATGCATGCTGATGGAGCAGGTACAAAATCGGCTTTAGCTTATATGTACTGGAAAGAAACTGGTGATATTTCTGTTTGGAAAGGAATTGCACAAGATGCTTTAATCATGAACATCGATGATTTATTATGTGTTGGTGCAACGGATAATATTTTACTTTCTTCAACTATTGGTCGTAATAAAAACTTAATTCCTGCCGAAGTTATTTCTGCAATCATCAACGGAACGGAAGAATTAATCGCTGAATTAAAAAAACACGGCGTAACAATTCATTCTACTGGTGGAGAAACGGCTGATGTGGGTGATTTAGTTCGTACTATTATCGTAGATTCTACAGTAACGGCTCGTATGGAAAGAAATAAAGTTATCGATAACGCCAATATTCAAGCTGGTGATGTTATTGTTGGTTTAGCTTCTTTCGGACAAGCAACTTACGAAACTGAATATAATGGTGGAATGGGAAGTAACGGTTTAACTTCTGCTCGTCATGATGTTTTCGCTAAATATTTAGCAGATAAATATCCTGAAAGTTTTGATGCTGCTGTTCCTAACGAATTAGTGTATTCTGGACAAACTAAATTAACTGACGCAGTGGAAAATAGTCCAATTGATGCTGGTAAATTAGTATTGTCACCAACAAGAACGTACGCTCCAGTTATTAAGAAATTATTAGATATATATTCACCAAATCAAATTCACGGAATGGTGCATTGTAGTGGTGGTGCGCAAACTAAAGTGTTGCATTTTGTAAAAGATGTTCACGTAATTAAGGATAATTTATTTCCAGTACCGCCATTATTCAAATTGATTCAAGAAAATTCTAAAACAGATTGGAAAGAAATGTATCAGGTTTTCAATTG
>JAZKHI010000173.1:0-39978 GCA_040385445.1 Bacteroidota bacterium
AAAAAATCAATTTCGTACATTTGCAATTCTAATATTTAGATATGATACTTACTATAGATGTAGGAAATACGAACATTAAAGTAGCTGTTTTTAAGCATGTTAACTTGGTTGAAAAGTTTGTTTTTCAAAAAAACGAGTTTAAAAATAATTTTAAAAATATTTCAAAAAAATATTCAAATTGTACAGATGCTGTGCTTTCTTCGGTCGGAAAACTAGATCAAACCGAAATTTTATGGTTAAAAAAACATTATAATTTGATTGAAATTAATCAATCTTCTCTGTTTCCGTTTAAAAACTTATACGGCTCTCCTAAAACTTTAGGTGTAGACAGAATGGTTTTGGCTGCAGGTGCGGTTTTGTTGTATCCGAATCAAAATGCTTTAATAATAGATGCTGGAACTTGTGTAACTTATGACTTTATAACTAATGAAAATAAATATTTAGGTGGAGCTATTTCTCCTGGTTTGCGTTTGCGTTATGAATCTTTGCATAATTTTACTGCCAGATTACCTTTGTTGGAAAAGAAATTACCAGAAAATTTTATTGGAAATAATACGGAGGAAGCTATCCATTCTGGTGTAGTAAATGGTTTGTGTAATGAAATTGAGGGCTTTGTTTCTGAATATTCTGTTAAAAACGAACAATTTACAATAATTTTAACAGGCGGAGACGCTAATTTTTTGGCTAATCGATTAAAAAGTACCATATTTGCCGATGAAAATTTCTTATTAAAAAGTTTACAACAATTATACACTTATAGTTTACAAAATGATTAAAAAAATTGCCTTAATAGTTGCCATATTCCTAGCGAACTTTGGTTTTGCACAAGAAAACACACCTTCGCCATATTCTTTTTACGGAATTGGAAGTACTAAATTTAAAGGAACAAATGATATCGCCAACATGGGTGGAATAAGTGTTTATGCGGATAGTACACATATCAATGTGTTAAATCCAGCATCTTTCTCAAATCAATTATTAACAAGCTTTCAATTAGGCGTTACTAGTTCTTTTTATAAACTGAATGCAGGCTCTGATACTGAAAAAGCAAAAAAAACAACTTTTGATTATTTTGTTTTAGGTTTTCCTGTTTCTAAAAAAATGGGAGTTTCGCTTGGACTTTTACCACAAAGTGCTGTTGGATATAGATTTGTCAATAATAAAGTTGAAAATTCTCTAAGTAGATATTTAGGTCAAGGTGGAGTGAATAAAGTATATATTGGTTCTGGATATAAACTTAATTCAAAATTTAGTATTGGTTTTGATTTTCAATATCTTTTTGGTTCAATCAATACAGAATCGCAAAGATTTGAAGGTGGTCTGCAATATGGTTCGACAGAAATTAATGAATCAAATTTATCGGGAATAGCTTTTAATACTGGATTGACATTTAATACTAAATTAAATAGTAAATTAAACTTTAAATCTAGTTTAACTTATTCGCCAGAAGCAAAATTAAATTCAAATAATTTAAGAAATGTTGCTTTGGTTACTTTAAGTTCAGACGGAAGTGCCGTGACTGCTTCACCATATACGGAAGTTAATGTGGCTGATACTAAACTTAATGTTCCTTCAAAACTAGCAATTGGTGCTGGTTTAGGAAACAGACAATGGTTTTTTGGTGGAGATATTACTTTTTCAGGGTCTGGAAATCTAGTCAATAGATTTGACACTTATTCAAATGTGTCTTTTGAGAATTCAACAAAAGTAGCTTTTGGTGGTTTTTATATCCCTAAATTTGATTCCTATAATAATTATTTTCAAAGAATTACTTATCGTGGTGGTTTTAGATTCGAAAACACAGGTTTAGTAATTAATAATACAGCAATTAAAGATAAAGCAATGTCATTAGGTTTCGGATTGCCAATTTCTGGTACTTTTTCTAGTTTAAATTTCGGTGTGGAATATGGCGAAAGAGGTACTGTAATGAAAGGGTTGGTTCGTGAAGAATATTTTTCTGTAAGTTTAGGGCTAATTTTCAACGACAAATGGTTTAGAAAAACATTATATAATTAATAAAATGAAAAAGATAGTTGATATCATACTTGCTTTTACGCTGATTTTGTTTTTACAAAGTTGTGAAAGTAATTTGAAAGATGTTCAGCGAATTTATAAAACCTCATTTGTTCCAACTGGCGAAGCCGATTCTATCAATTTGAAATATACAGATTCTGGAAGAGTAAAATCTATTGTGCAGAGTTTGAAAATGGTTGATTATTCAACAGCAAAAAATCCATTTGTGGAATTTCCTAAAGCTGTTTTGGTGACGCTAATTGATGATAATGGGAACAGAACAACCGTTGTGGCCGATAAAGCTATTTCCTATAAAAAAACGGAAGTAATCGATTTAATCGGAAATGTAAAAATTACTACTTTTGATGGAAAAGTTCTAGAAACCAATCAATTGTATTTTGATCAAAAAAACGAATGGTTTTTTACGGAAGAATCCTTTAAGTTTAAAGACGCTGACGGAAGCTTTTTGCAAGGTGTTGGAATAGATTTTAGTAAAGACTTTAAAGTTTTCAACATGCAAAATAATAACGGAGAAGTTAATAACATGAAATAATATAAATTATGAAGTACTACAAATTTTCTCAATACTTATATTTAATTGCAGCTATTGTATTCTCAGTTTCTGTAATTTATAAAATTTTAAACAAACAAGATTACGGATTACAAGCTATTATTGCCGTTGGATTTATAATTATGTTCTTCGTGAGAAGAAGTTTTTTAAAGAAAATGGAAAACAATCAAGAAAACAAGTAAAAAAATTGGCAATACTATTTTATTATTAAATAGATAATTGTATTTTCGCCCACTGAATAAAAAAAATAATCAATATAAAAATGGCAATTTTATCAAAAATTAGACAACGTTCTATCTTATTAGTTCTAATCATAGCATTAGCATTATTTTCATTTGTATTAGCAGATGTAATTAAAAGCGGTGGATTTAGCGGAGGTTCAAATAACATTGGTTCTATCAATGGAACAAAATTTGAATACCAAGAATTCATGAATAAAGTAGCTAATGTTGAAAAACAACAACAAGGTATTAGTAATACTCAAGCATTAAATTCAGTTTGGGAACAAGAAGTAAGAAAAACATTATTATCTGAACAATATGATAAAATTGGTTTATTACTTGGGAAAGAACAATTAATGTCTGTTATAAAAAGCGATCCTCAATTGTCTAAGTCTCCACAGTTTTTAAATGCTGCAGGGAAATTTGATGATAAAAAATTCGCTGAATATATCAATTCTTTACAAAGTGCTCCAGACCAAACACAATGGAATCAATGGAAAGCTTACGAAGTTCAAATTGAAGATTTCGCTAAAGAACAAATGTATAACACATTGATTAAATCAAGTGTGTATACTACTAAAGCAGAAGGAAAGTTAAAGTATGAAAGAGATAACAACAAGGTTGATTTCGATTATGTTGCTTTAGCATTTTCTACAGTAAGTAATGACCAAGTTAAAGTAACTGACGAGGAAATTATTGCTTTCATGAAAAAAAATCCAAAGAAATATAAGTCAGACAATACAAGATCAGTTGAATTTGTATTGGTTGAAAATAAACCATCTGCTGCTGATGAGGCTGCAATGAAATCTAAAATGGATGGTTTTGTTAATGGTAAAACTGAAATGGTTAATGGTGTAAATGAAACTATTCCTTCATTTGCTTCAGCTGCTAATTTAGCTGATTACGTTAATAAATATTCAGAAATCAAATTTGATTCTACTTATGTAGCTAAGAAAGATATTAATCCACAGTTTGCTGAGCAATTATATGCTTTAGCTCCTGGACAAGTTTTCGGACCTTATACAGATAATGGATATTCTAAATTAACAAGAGTTGCTGGTAGAAAATCAGGAGCTACTGCTAAAGTAAGTCATATCTTAATCGCTTATAAAGGTGCAATGCAAGCTGCTCCAACAGTTAAATTAACTAAAGAAGAAGCTAAAGCAAAAGCAGAAAGTTTATTAGCGCAAGTTAATGCTAATCCAAGTAGTATTGGAATGTTAGCTATGATGAACTCTGATGATCAAGGTTCAAAACAAAATGGTGGAGTTTATGATAATGTTGCTCCTAAACAAATGGTTAAACCTTTTGATGATTTCTTATTCGGAAATCCAGTAGGGAAAACAGGAGTTGTTGAAACTGATTTTGGTTTCCACGTGATGAAAGTTGATGGCAAAAATGATGCAGTATTATTAGCATCAGTTGCTTTGAAAGTTCAGCCATCTGAGCAAACTGAAGATGCAAACTATAACAAAGCATTAAAAATTGAATCTGATGCAACAGCTAATGGTTTAGAAAAAGCAGCAAAAACGGCTGGTTTAACTATCGCTCCAGTAACAAGTGTTAAAGCTTACGATGAAAATGTAGCTAGTTTAGGTTTACAAAGACAAATTGTAACTTGGGCTTTTAACGAAGAGACGAATGTTAATGATGTTAGACGTTTTGATATTGCTAACCAAGGATTTGCTATTGTAAAATTAAAATCTAAAAATGACGATGGACTTTTACCTTTGGAATTAGCAAAACAATCTGTTGAGCCATTAATTATGAATGAGAAAAAAGCTGCTATACTTAAAAAGAAAATGACAGGAACTACTTTAGAGGCTATCTCTAAATCTACAGGTTCTTCAATTTCTCCTGCAGTTGGTGCTACTATGGCTTCTCCAGTTATTCCTAATCTAGGTTATGAACCAAAAGTTGTTGGTGCAGCGTTAGGTTTGGCTTCTGGAAAAACATCTAAAGTAATTGAAGGTAACTCTGGATTATTTATGGTAAGAACTAAAGTATTAACTAAAGCTCCAGCTGTAAATGATTATAAAGCACAAATTGATCAATTAAACCAACAAACAAAAGGTTCTGCATCTTACAGAATTGTTCAAGGATTAAAAGATAAAGCTGATATTGTTGACAATAGAGGGAAATTCTAAAAATAGAAATTGAAAAATAAAAAAAGGGCTGAATTTTTCAGCCCTTTTTTTATTTTTGTAAACATTAATAAAATGAATGTAATAAAATCTTTTCTTCAGTTTTTTGGTTCAACTTCCAAAACTGATTTAGAAGAAATAAATTCAAAAGATAATCTGGAGATGAAAAAATTTTTAATCGTTGGTTTAGGTAATATTGGTGCTGAGTATGTAAATACAAGACATAATATTGGATTTAAAATAGTAGATCATTTTGCAAACCAAGAAAATATTTCGTTTCAAACTCAAAAATTGGGTGAAGTTGCTGAGTTCAAAATTAAAGGAAGAACTATTTTGTTGTTAAAGCCAAATACCTATATGAATTTGAGCGGTAAGGCTGTAAAATATTGGATGGAAAAGGAAAATATTGAAAAAGATAATGTGCTTGTAATTACAGACGATTTAAATTTAGCTTTCGGAAGTATTAGAATTAAAACTAAAGGTTCAGATGGTGGTCATAATGGGCTTAAAAACATACAATTGTTATTGAATTCAACGGAATATCCTCGTTTTAGATTCGGAATTAGTGATGCTTTTAAAAAAGGGAAACAAGTTGATTATGTTTTAGGAGAATGGTCTTTAGAAGAAAAAGAAAGCCTTAAGGAAAGATTAAGCATATCCTCAGAAATAATAAAGTCTTTTGCTTTAGCTGGATTGAATAATACCATGAATTTATTTAACGGAAAATAATCAATTGAATGTAAATAAAAAAAAATGCCCTTATTTCTAAGGGCATTTTCTGCTTTTAATATGATGTTTATTGTATAACAATCTTTTTGTTTTCCTTTCTTTCACCATCTTTTACAGTAACAATGTAAATTCCAGATTCAGCATTGTTTAATTGAATACTTTGATTGAATACTGAATTGTTTCTAAACGATTTATTGAAAACTTGTCTTCCTCTAATATCGTGTACAATAATTTCAATATCATTTGATGATTGAGATGTAAAGTTCACGTTGAAATTTCCATTATTTGGGTTTGGATAAATAGTTAAATCATCAATATTGTTGAATGAAGCATTTGCTAATGGTAATTGTGCCATACAAAATGTGATACTCCAAGAATCAATATTTCCAACATCACCGTTATAATAATCTGTTGCGCTTAATGTCCATGTTCCTGCAGCAGTTTTTCCACCAAATGCACCTAATGGTTGTTGAGGTTTAACATCTCCTGAGATCACTGGATTTAAACAAGAACCGTTTGGTAATACATTTGCAGCCGAATCTGTAAAATTAAATGAATATGAAGAAGGTGTTGTTGCTCCTTCATCACAGTTTCTATTCATTAATCTGATTTTAGTTCCGTCTGGGTGACTTAACTCTAAAACTAAATCTTGAACATAAGTATGAGTTAAGTCAACAGTTGTAGTAACACTATTAATATTTCCTAATACACTTCCTGGTACAATTATAGTTTCTGTAGCTGTAGGTCCAGGTGCATTTGCGCCAGTTCCGTCTGCAATATTTAAAGACGATGTGTTTGAGTAGTTGTAAGTACAATTTGATTCTCCAGTATTAAAACTATAAGCAGTGCTAAACGTTCCTGAACAACCTGTGTTTTTTGGTAACACTCTCCAGTAGTACGTGCTAATTTCATTTAAACCACTTACTGAAACTGATGTTCCTGTTACGGTTGTTGAAGAAATAATGTTTGTAAAACCGGCGTCAGTTGCTACTTGAACGTCGTATGCCGTTGCGACAGCATTTGCAGGCCAAGTTAATACTGGTGAAGTAGAAACTCCAGAAGCTGAGTTAGCTGGAGTACTTAATGTTTGAACTGTAAAACTACCACTTACTATAGTTAAATATAAATTTGTAGTTTTAGTTGTAGCTCCAGATGTTCCAGTTACAACAATTGTATAAGAACCTAAAGCTACTGCTCCAGTTGTTGTTACGTTAACAGTCACTGTTCCATTACTATTTATTGAATTAGGTGTAAAAGTTACTGTTGTATTTGCAGGATTTCCTGTTGCAGTAATGTTTGTTGTTCCAGAAAAACCGCCTAATGCTGTGTAGTTTAATGTGTAAGTAGTACTGTTCCCTTGACAAATAGTTTTGTTTTGTAGACCATATCCACCACCATATGCTAAACCAAAAGTTGATGCAGGTGCAGTGATTGTGAAATTAGCGTTTGAAATATCAAAAAACACATGATTGTATCCTTTTACCATAATTCTATTGGTAGTTCCTGCATTATTTGGAACTAAAATAGTCTCTGTTCCATCATTAGGTACATTAGTAGCTAATAAAATTGGATATGTATTTCCGCCATCTGTTGAAAGATAAATATCTACTGTAGGGCAATTTACATTGTTCGCTGTTGTTCCAGATACATTCCAAGTTACGTTTTGGTTTGTTCCAGATTGCCAAGATACAGCAGTATTTGGTGCAGTTACGGCAAAAGGTCCAGCTGTTCCGTTTACAGCTAATGTTGCAACATCATATTGAGTTTGACCAAAACCAGCCACATTATCTCTTACGGTTACTGCAAAATTTAAATTTCTTGCAACTGAACTTAAGGCTTCTACGTTTATTTCTGTTCCGGCAGTAGTGGTAGAATTAGCAATTACACTTTGGATTCTTGGGAAATATCTAAAGTTAACACTTGTTGGACTATAAGATCTAAATGTTGGTCCTCCTGTTTTTGTAGCAGTTGCAGCACTTTGAGCGTTAGTTTGTGTTGTAGCACTGTCAATTTGTTCCCAGCAGTAAGTTAAAGCGTTTCCTGCGTCAGCATCTGAGCCTACTGCAGTTAATATGAAAGGCGTGCTTTTTGGAATTGTATAATTTAATCCAGCATTTACAACTGGAGTGTTGTTACTAATGCTCGTTCTAACAGGGCAAGATTTTGTTTCCATATTAGATTGTACTTGATCTATACTAACAATGTGGAAATAAGCATTTGAATTTGGTTGAACATCATATGAGGTAATACCTGCATAGCCCATAATTGTAGATCCAGAGCCTGGTTCAACATTTACTCCAGAACCTTCAACGCTGTTTGAAAAAGTATGGTTAGCTCCAAATTGATGTCCCATTTCATGAGCAACATAGTCAATGTCGAAAGTGTCTCCAGCTGGAACACCATTTCCTGGTGATGTATATCCAGAACCTTTATTTGTGTCAGTTGTGTCATCAGTGTCATCAACACAAACACATCCAATACAACCTGCATTTCCACCACCTCCAGTTGAACCAAAAAAGTGGCCTACATCGTATGCAGCATTATTAGTAGCTATTGGAGTTCCTACTCCAGTTAAATTATTACTTAATGTATTTTGTAATTGAGTGTTCCAGTTAGCCATAGTGGTGTAAGGATCTGTACCAGCTGTATAATAAATCACATTAGTTGATTGTGAAATAATATTCATATGAATACAAAAATCTTTTTCAAATACACCATTAACTCTCGTCATTGTGTTGTTAAATGCAGCAAGTACATTTGCAACTTGACCTGAGTTAGAAGCCCCAAAATAATTTGAGTATTCTGCATTACATGAAAGAGCTAATCTAAACGTTAAAATTTGATTTAAACTTGATTTGTTAGCATTTCCTTTTTTTTCAAAAATTTTGTCTGCCATATTTGACTCCATAGTGCCACAAGTAAAAGGTAATTTTCCTTTTCTGTTGTTAGCAGTATAAGCAGCATAAATGTTATTGTCTGAAGAATAAGGCTCCATAAACTCTGACATTCCATTTGGTTTTATTGTCATCGTTTGAATCCCGTTAGGGCTAATACTTAATCGTAAAACGTTTTTTGGGTTTTCAATTCCATTACCAACAAAGGCTTTAATTTCTGGAAATTGCGATTGAAGTTCAGCATCAAAATTTGAAGCTTCAAATACTTTGTAGTTTTCTAATTCTCCTTCAGAGTTTGGAATAGTAATAATTACAGATTTTGCATTTTTTTTAAATCGATCTTCAGCTTGAAATAATTTAGTTTTCAAACTAGCTAAGTCTAACTGATAAAGTTTGAATTCATCTGGGAATTCAGGTCTCTGCGCGATTTTGTTAATGGAACTCACATCTGATGTGTGTTTTTCAATCCATGCTTTTTCTGTTTGTGAGTTTGAAACGTTAAACGCAAACAAACTAACAAGTGAAAGTAGTAGTGTTTTTTTCATTGCTAATAGGTTAATTTGGTGTTAATTAGACAAATATATAAAAATGTAACCATAATAACCAAATTATTGAAAAAATGTAATTTTAGCTAGTTGTTGAAAAAAATAACCTAATTAGGATGCTGATTTCTAATTGATTAGTTTTTGTTTAGAATAAAAGCTTGTTTAAGTGGGATAAAATAATCTTAAAAAAAAATATTTTACGGAAAATAAGTTTACATAATTGTGTAATTGTCAGAAAGATTTTATGAAATGTTTACAATTGGATTAATTAAATACTTTAAAAGCTAATTTATTGATTTTAAATAAAATCGTTAATATTTTCGGAGTGTTATGAAATTGTGTTTTTTTTATTATATTTGTTGTCAATTAACCAATTTACTAATAAAATGAAAAAAATTACTTTAATTCTATCATTATTCTTTTGTTTTGGGAGCGTTGTTTTCGCACAAAATAAATCTGGTGATAGAACAGTTTTTGGGAAAAAAGTAGACCCTAAAAACATTACTCCATCTGGACATATTAGATGTGCTAGTACTGAGTATGAGGAATATCTAAGAGAGCAAAATCCAAAAATGGAAACAAGAGCACAATTTGAAAATTGGATGGCTCAAAAAATTCAAGAGCAAAAAGATATTCAACAAGTTGCCTCTCAAGGTGGTGGGATTATTTACATTCCAGTAGTTGTTCACGTTATTCATAATGGTGATGCTTATGGTGTGAACGAGAATATTACTGACGAGCAAGTTCAATCTCAAATTACTGTTATGACACAGGATTTTAGAAAAATGGCTGGTACTCCAGGTGCAAATTCTAATCCTGTAGGTGCTGATACGCAAATTGAATTTGTTTTAGCTAAAGTTGATCCTAACGGAAATCCAACTAATGGAATTAACAGAATTAATTTATGTCAAGACTCTTGGTCTACAGCTGCAATTAATTCAACTGTAAAACCAACAACTTCTTGGGATCCTACTCAGTATATGAATATGTGGTCTGTAAACTTTACAGATGGAACTTTATTGGGTTACGCACAATTCCCTTCTTCGTCTGGTTTATCTGGTTTGAATGCAAGTGGTGGTGCTGCAAATACAGATGGTGTTGTAGCGGGTTATAGATTTTTTGGTAGTTCTGATTTAGCTACAGGTAACTTTGCTGCTCCTTTTGATAAAGGTAGAACGATGACACATGAAGTAGGTCACTTTTTAGGTTTAAGACATATTTGGGCTGAAGATGGTGCAGCTTGTGTGGGAGACGATTATTGTGTAGATACGCCAATGGCTGCTTCTCCTAATGGTGGTTGCCCAACTGGAACAGATAGTTGTGCTGGTGCTGCTGGTTTAGATATGATTGAAAATTACATGGATTATACGGATGATGCATGTATGAATATTTTTACTACAGATCAAAAATCAAGAATTACAACAGTAATGAACAATTCTCCAAGAAGAGCTTCATTAAAAACTTCTGTTAAAGATATAGCAATTCCTTTGTTCGCAAATGATGCAGAAGTAAAAATTGAAGCTTACTGTAGTTCAGCTGCTTCAAGTCCATGTGTACCTGCAAATCAACATAAAGTTTATCTTTATAATAGAGGTACTTCTAATATCACTTCTGCAACAATTAATTATAATGTAAATGGTGGTGCTAACACTCCAGTTAACTGGACAGGTACTTTATTGCCAAACGCATATACTTTAGTTTCATTTTCAACAGCTCAGGCTTCTGGAACTTTAAACGTTTCTGTGGCTACAGTGAATGGTGGTGCTGATATGAGAAGTACAAATAATACAAACTCAAGAGCGTTTTCATTTACTGCTCCGCCTATACCTCCAGATCATGCATATACTGTATTTAATTTTACTTTAGTTGGTGACAGATATGGTTCTGAAACTACTTGGGCATTGAGAGATGCTGCTGGAACAATTTTATATCAAGGTGGTCCTTATGGTAATTTAGCAGCTAATGGAACTCAAACTTTAGTTAATAATGCTGCTTGGAATTTATTAGCTAACGGATGTTATACATTACAAGTAAGCGATTCTTATGGTGATGGGATTAATAGTGGTTATGGAGCTGGTAATTTTAATGTAAAAACTAATTCTGGTACAATAACTGTATTTTCTAATACAACTTTTACGACTGGTTCTGCTACACATTATTTCAAAAACACTGCTTTATCTTCTGACTCATTTGATTTATTAGATTCAGTTATTTTATATCCTAATCCAGCTAAAGACAAAGTTACAATTTCTATTCCTCAAGGTTTAGAAGCTACTGGTAAATTTGATGTTTTTAACGCATTAGGTCAAAAAATTTCAACTAAAAAAGTTTCTTCAGAAAATGATTTAACAATTAATACAAATGATTATCAAACAGGTATGTATTTTATTAATTTAACTATTGGAGAATTTTCTAAAACATTACGTTTTGTAAAAGAATAATTTTTTTGCAATATTTTCTTAAAAAAGGATTGGTTTACGCCAATCCTTTTTATTTTTGTATAAATTTAATTTCCTTTGAAAATATATCATTCATTTAACGAATTTGTCACTTCCAAAAAAACAGTTGTTACTTTGGGTACATTTGACGGTGTGCATATTGGACACAATGCCATTTTAGATAAAATTTGTAAAGCCGCTCAAAAAGAAAATCTAGAAAGTGTTATCCTTACATTTTTTCCGCATCCAAGATTGATTGTTTCAGATAATTACGATATTAAATTGCTGAATACAATGGAAGAAAAATCTACTTTATTGCAAAAAAAAGGGATTCAAAATTTTATCATTCATCCATTTGATAAAACTTTTTCGGAATTATCTCCAAGAGAATTTGTAGCCCAAGTTTTAGTGGAAAAATTAAATATTCAGAAAATAATTATTGGTCACGATCACAAATTCGGTAAAAACCGCGCAGCAGATTTTAATGATTTAATCAACTTCGGTAAAGAATTTGGTTTTGAAGTTGAAGAAATTTCAGCACAACAAATCAATGAAGTTTCTGTGAGTTCCACAAAAATTAGAAATTCGCTTTTAGAGGGGAATATTTCTTTGGCTAATGATTACTTAGGTTATCCATATATTTTGTCTGGAAACGTTGTAAAAGGCAATCAATTGGGTAGAACTATTGGTTTTCCAACTGCCAATATTGAAATTCCAGAAGAATATAAATTAATTCCTAAGAATGGTGTTTATGTTGTTACGGCTAATGTAAATAATCAAGTTGTTTTTGGAATGATGAATATTGGCGTAAAACCCACTTTAGGTGAAAATAAATTGTCAATAGAAGTGCATTTGTTAAATTTTGATTCACACATCTACAATCAAAAAATTCAAGTCAATGTGTTAGAGAGATTACGCGACGAGCAAAAGTTCGAGTCTTTCAATGCATTAAAATCTCAATTAGAATTAGACAGAAAAAATACTGTTGCTTTTTTTGAAAACTTAAAATAATGAAAAAATGGCTTTCTGAAAACATTGATAATTCCGGTTTAGTAATTTTTAGAATTTTACTAGGATTATTAATCGTTTCCGAAAGTTTTGGAGCTATTTTGTTAGGTTGGGTAGAAGCTGTTTTTGTTCAAAGTAAATTTACTTTTAATTTTATTGGTTTCGATTTTCTTCAATTTTTGCATGGCGAAAAAATGTATTCGTACTTTTTTGTAATGGGAATTTTAGGGTTGCTAATCACGTTCGGATTGTTTTACAGATTTGCGATGACGGCTTTCACTTTGATGTGGACAACGGTTTATCTTATCCAAAAAGAATCGTACAACAATCATTACTATTTTCTAATTCTCATTTGTGTCATTATGATTTTTTTACCTGCGAATGGTAAATTAAGTGCGGATGCGAAATTATTTCCGAAAATTAAACAAACAAAAATTCCGAGATGGATGCCATATTTGTTAATTTTTCAACTGGCAATTTTATATTTTTATGCAGCAATTGCTAAGTTGTATCCCGATTGGCTGGATGGAACTTTTTCTAAAATTCTTTTAAACGGAATTACACAACGTCAGTTTCTTCTAGATATTTTCAATCAAAAATGGTTTTTGTTAACGTATGCTTATGTTGGGATTTTGTTCGATTTATTAATTCTACCCGCATTATTGTGGAAGAAAACTAGAAAATTAGCCATAATTGCCTCTTTCGGATTTCATCTTTTTAATGCATATACTTTAAAAATAGGGATTTTTCCTTTTTTAGCGTTGAGTTTTATAGTTTTACTTTACGATTACATTCCTTTAAAATTCTTAAATAATTCAGCAGAAATTCTTCCAAAAAAGAATGTCAACACGAAATTTTTCATCTTCTTTTTTGTACCCTTTTTCATCGTACAATTACTATTGCCATTGCGTCATCATTTTATAAAAGGTGACGTATTGTTTACCGAAGAAGGTCATAGATTAGCATGGAGAATGATGCTTCGAGAAAGAAAAGGAACATTGAATATTAAAGTTGTAGATAAAAATACAGATTTGTTCATAGATCATAATTACGCGGCAGAATTAACACCAAAACAAGTGAAGGTTTTAAGTAGTTCTCCAGATTTTATTTGGCAATATTGTCAAAGAATTAAAAAACAATCTAAAAAACCTATTTCTATTTTTGTAGAATGTCAGGTTTCTATAAACAGGCGACCTTATTATAAATTAATTGACGAAAAAGCAGATATGACAACGGTTGAGTTTGATTATTTTGGTCATAATGATTGGGTTTTACTTCAGGATTTAAAGTAACAAAGTTAAAATTTGAGTTAAAAATCCTACTGATTTTCAGATAGATAAATAATTATTTTGTACATTTATAGTAATCAAGAATTATCTACTTATGAAATCGCAAACTAAAAATGTTTGTTTAACAAATTTCATATAAAAAATGCGACCCGAGCTTGCGAACTGGCGAAGCATACCATATATTCAGTTAAAAACAATTAAAATCGTTATATATGAAAAATCAAGTTGAAATTAAAAACGGAATCTTAATTTTTGTTGGTATTGGTCTTTTCTTTTTACTAATGGACTTGTTTGGTTTAGCCGACGAAAATTACCTTAGAATTTTGAATGCTCCTATCGTGCTTTTCGGAATTTGGAAAACTGTAAAAAGTAATTACGCTAACGGAACAACAGAATATCTAGAAAACTTGATT
The DNA here is from genome assembly GCA_040385445.1 of Bacteroidota bacterium. Taxonomy (GTDB): domain Bacteria; phylum Bacteroidota; class Bacteroidia; order Flavobacteriales; family Flavobacteriaceae; genus Flavobacterium. The sequence goes on from JAZKHI010000173.1 coordinate 14,266, forward strand.
TCCTGTTTTAAAACGGGTATTATTGGAGTAATTTTAGGTATAATTGGACTTATAGTTTTTGTTTATATCAAAGGTGGCGAAAGTTATTTAGCAACATTGTCTGATACTTTCTTCTTTACAGGAAAAACAAACTTAGTAAAGTACTGTGCCGTTTTACTTTTTGAAGGTATTGCGTCTTCTTTAATTGGTTCATTTGCCATTATGCAATATTGGAAAGACGTTCCTGCGGTTTCAAAACAGTAAAAACTTCTCACATAAATTTTTTCTTCAAATGTAAATTAGTACTTTTGGAGCATTAATTTATGATTTTATGAGTGTTACTAAACATAACTGGACGAAAGAAGAAATAATTGACATCTACAACAAGCCCTTAATGGAATTGTTATACGATGCTGCATCAATACATAGAGAGCACCACGATCCAAATACGGTTCAGGTTTCTACACTTTTATCAATAAAAACTGGTGGTTGCCCGGAAGATTGTGGATATTGTCCGCAAGCAGCGCGTTATCACACAGATATTGAAGGAAACGATTTAATGTCGGTTTCTCAAGTAAAAGCACAAGCATTGCGTGCGAAAGCTTCTGGTTCATCTAGAGTTTGTATGGGAGCAGCTTGGAGAAACGTGAAAGATGGTGAAGATTTTGATCAGGTTTTAGAAATGGTTCGTACCATTAATAAACTGGATATGGAGGTTTGTTGTACTTTAGGTATGATTACCGAAAATCAAGCACATCGTTTAGCTGAAGCAGGTTTATATGCTTACAATCACAATTTAGATTCGTCTGAAGAATATTATAAAGAAGTAATTTCTACTCGTGGTTTTGAAGACCGTTTAGAAACTATTGAAAACGTTCGTAAAACGAATGTAACAGTTTGTAGTGGTGGAATTATCGGAATGGGAGAAAGTATTTCAGATAGAGCTGGAATGTTAGTGGCTCTTTCGACTTTAAATCCACAGCCAGAATCGGTGCCAATTAATGCTTTAGTTGCGGTTGAAGGAACGCCTTTAGAAGATGAAAAACCAGTGGAAATTTGGGAAATGATTCGTATGGTGGCTACAACTAGAATTGTTATGCCAGAAACTCAAGTGCGTTTATCTGCAGGTAGAACAAATATGAGTAGAGAAGGACAAGCCATGTGTTTCTTTGCCGGTGCGAATTCTATTTTTGCTGGAGATAAATTACTAACGACTCCAAATCCGGATGTAGATGAAGACATGAAAATGTTTGAAATGTTAGGATTAAATCCACAAAAACCATTCATTAAAAAAATGCAACCAGAAACGGTTGAAGCCGCAGATTCTAAATTTGAAGCTTTAGGTGAAAAGCCAAAATGGACTAGACCAGAACATAAAATTGAAAGAAATTTAGAAGCTTCTGGCAAAAAATAATAATATAGAAAATTTGTCATTCTGAACTTGTTTCAGAATCTCATCTTATAGAAGCTGAAACAAGTTCAGCTTGACAATATAAAGTTATAAAAAAGCCCAAACATTGTTTGGGCTTTTTTTATTTTAAACAGGAAAAAAGAGCAACTATTTACTAACCACAATAAATAATGAAAAAAACTACTTTTTTGTCACTCTTAGTCCAGTTTATATAAATAAGTATTCGCTATTAAAAGAGGTGTTTTCCAAAACAATATCTTCAATTACACCTTCAATGTTATTTGAATAATCTACTGTAATAATTCGGTTAGATAAAACCCACATTTCAATTAAATTAAAATCGAGCTTCTTTGAAGTCAAAACGCCCATTTCTTTTAAAGCTAAAGCATTGCATTCTTGTTCAATTTGCTTTTTAATAGGAATAACAAATAATTTCTTTTTCAAGAATAATGCTTCTGAAGGTAATTCGAAACCTGCATTGCATAAAACGCCAGCGCAATTCGCAAATGCATTCAAAAATTCGTTCTCGTCAATTGGAAAAACAGTACAATTATGAGCAGTATACGAAGATTTTGCATGTTTGGAAAAAATCGTCCAATTGGCAGAAGTGCGTTTCAATTCTTTAATAATTTTTATATCAGAATACGATGGCAAATACACAATATAATTTCCTGAAGAAGACGGTTTTAAATTTCTTACTTTTTTTCGAATGACAGGTTTGAAAATCAAATCGTTATATGCGTCAAAATGGAATCCGTATTTTTTCTTTATTGGTGCATAATTTTTAAAAACCAACCAACTTAACCATTTTATTCTTTTTGGTTTTGGTGTTTCTTCAAAAAATAAAGAAGATTGATGCGATAACGAAACAATATTTCCGCCTTTTAATTTGCAAGCCCAAGCCGAAATTGGTTCGTAATCGTTAATGATCAAATCGTATTTATAAATATTTAGTTTTAAAATTTGATAAATAAAATTGAAGTAATTATTTCTGAAAAATGTTTTCAAAAAAGAAACATTTCCATTTCGACCATAAAATAACGAAACACCTTTAAAATCATAATCTACAGGAAACCCTAAATTAATTTGCGATTGACTTCCACTAGTTAAAATATCCACATCTCCATAAATTCTTAAAAGGGGAATTATTTCTTGCGCTCTAGCTAAATGACCATTTCCGGTTTTTTGTACGGCATATAAAATCTTCATAATTTCTTAGTTAAATGATACAACTTCTTTAATTAAATTTTCAATACTTTTCATTTCGATATCATGAATCTCATTTTCAAAATCGTCTTGAAAATCATTTTTATCATACGTGTAAATTTTCCATTCTTCGTTGTGGTATTCTAAAGCGGTTAGGTTTTCAATCCAATCGCCACTATTCAAATACATACAACTTCCTTTTTTGTTTTCTACTCTTCTAATTTGTGGTTGATGAATGTGTCCGCAAATCACATAATCGAAATTATTTTCAATCGCCAATTCGGTAGCAGCGTCTTCAAAATTTCCGATAAACTTCACGGCTTTTTTCACGTTGTTTTTAATTTTCTTCGAAAAAGAATATTTTTCTCTTCCTAATTGCGTTAAAAACCAATTGCTTAAAACGTTTAAACGAATTAAGAAATCGTAACCCCAACCGCCTAATTTCGCAATCCATTTTGAATGTTGTACAGAAGCATCGAAAACATCGCCATGAAAAAACCAGGCTTTTTTGCCGTCAAGATTCATTATTTTTTTATTGGTCAATTCAATATTTCCGAAATCCGTATCGGCAAATCGACGTAAAAATTCATCATGATTTCCCAAAATGTAAACCACTTCGGTTCCTTTTGTAGCTAAATCGATAACTTTTTTAATAACTTTTAAATGATTTTTCGGGAAGTAACTTTTTTTGAATTGCCAAATATCAATGAAATCACCATTAATAATTAGGGTTTTTGGAGAAACAGATTTTAAATAAGTGAGTAGTTCTTTTGCTTGACAACCATATGTTCCCAAATGAGTGTCTGAAATAACTACAACATCAACTATTCTTGCCATAATACGTGTTCTGTATTGTTTTAGCAAAGTAATAGTTTGTGTATTAATTTAAAGACAATAGAAAATTAATAAATTGATATAAAAAAAATAACTCCAAAGTTTGTCACCCTGAAATCGCAGATTCAACGAAGTTAAAGGGTCTCGCGCAATCTTTGGAATTTCTTTAAGTTGATTAAAAAATCTATAAAAATTCGATAATTCGCGGCTAAAAAAGCAAAACAATTAATTGACAACGTTTGTCACCCTGAAAGGGTCTCACGCAAAGAAGATCACGCAAAACAATTCACGTAATTCATTAAAAAGTAACAATAAGAGATGCTTTCATCATGACAAGTTTGTGTTTAATTTTTTTGCCACGAATTTTCGAATTTTTCGAATTTTCAAGAAGTGTGTTTGTTTTGAAAATTTTGATTCGAATTATTAATAACCACAATGCTTGTCACCCTGAAAGGGTCTCGCGCAATCTTTGAAGTTAACAATTGTTGAGATTCTTTCAGAATGACAAGTTTGTGGGTGTTTTTTACTGTGTTACAATTTGCAACGTTTCTCGGCTAATTTGTTTCACCAAAACTTCTTTATCTTTTTCTACAACTTCTGCAGAAATGGCATCGAAATGACGAATCGTATATAAAGAAACATTTTCGTTATAGGAAACTTTGAATTTTTTAGATAAGATGGTTTTCAATTCGTTGAATTTGTCAAATTTGTCTTCTACACAAACAGAAAAACTAATTGCCGAATTCTGAATTAAACTTACTTTAATTTTATATTTATGGAATAAAGCAAAAATTTCGCTAATGTTTTCTTCCATGATAAATGAAAAATCAATAGAAGAAAGTGAAATTAAAACTTGGTTTTTCTTTACGATAAAACAAGACGTTTTTGGTTCTAAATCGACACCTTTACTTACTTTTGTTCCTGGTAAAGTTGGATTGATGAACGATTTTACAAACAAAGGAATTTCTTTTTTCTGTAATGGTTGTAAGGTTTTTGGGTGAATTACACTTGCTCCGTAGAAAGCTAATTCAATTGCTTCTCTGTAAGAGATTTGATTTAATAAAACCGCATTTTCAAAATATCTCGGATCGGCATTTAAAACTCCTGGTACATCTTTCCAAATGGTTACACTTTCTGCTCCTAAGCAATATGCGAAAATAGCAGCCGTATAATCTGAACCTTCACGACCTAAAGTAGTTGTAAAGTTATTTTCATCGGCACCAATGAAACCTTGAGTGACAAACAACGATTTTTTTCTATTAATTTTAGAAATCATTTTTTGTGTTTGTTCCCAATTTACATTCGCATCACGATAAGTGGCGTCGGTTTTAATATAATTTCTGACATCTAACCATTGGCTGTTAATTCCAGAATGATTTAAATAATGACTCACAATTGTGGTAGAAACTAATTCACCAATACTGATAATTTGATCGTAGACGAAAGGATAATTAGGCGATTTATTGCTTCTTACAAAATATTCTAAATCGTCAAAATGTGCATTGACATCAAAAAACACTTCGTGCTCTTCGTCTTCAAATAAATCTAAGAGGATTTGATTGTGATATTTTCTAATGTCTTGAAGTGAAGCATATAATTCTTTCGATTTCTCGAAGTAATTTTTAATTACAATTTCTAATGCGTTTGTGGTTTTACCCATTGCAGAAATTACTAGTAAAACATCATCATGTCCTACAGTTTTTAATACTTCCAAAACGTTTTTTACTCCGGCTGCATCTTTTACTGATGCGCCACCAAATTTAAATATTTTCATTCTTGTGTTGTTGTGAGTTGTGAAGTAGTTTCATAACTCGATATTAATAGTTGTGTTTATTTTTTGCTTAAAAAGGCATCAATTCCTGCTTCATCCATATGAACTACTCGCCAATCGTTTAATATTTTGGCACCGCTTTTTTCGTAAAATATTATAGCTGGTGTGTTCCAATCTAATACATTCCATTCAATTCGTCGGACATTGTCTTTTTTACCTTGTTTGATAATTTCAGAATATAAGGCAAAACCAGCTCCGGTTCCGCGACTATTTTCTTTTACAATTAAATCTTCTAGATGGATGGTTTTTCCTTTCCATGTTGAAAATCGGTAATAATATAAAGCCACTCCAATTATCTTGTTGTCTACTTGAGCAACAAAAGTATGAAATAAAGGGTTTTCAGAAAAACCATCTCGTACCAAATCTTCAGCTGTAATAACAACTGCGTCAGGTTCTTTTTCAAAAATGGCCAATTCGGTAATTAAATCCAAAACGGCTGGCATGTCATTCGGTGTTCCTTTTCTAATTTGTAGCATTGTAACAAAAAATTAATTTTAAGAGTTTTATTTAAAAAAATGTTATAAAACTAAGCAAATGTAAGTATTCGAATTTGTTTTTAAAAAAATATTTTAAAATATAACAAAAACTTATATTTTTCGATAAAAACTAAATTTTTTACTATTTTGGAGTCTATTTTAAAAATTTCAAACACACTAAAATATTCATGTAAATTTGTGTAAGTTTGCAGTACAATTCAACTCAATCGATTTCGTAATGGAAGAAAGAAATAAAACCCTTGGTGAGTTTATCATCGAAAACCAAAAAGCACATCAATATTCATCGGGAGAATTATCAAAAATTATTAATTCTATTCGTTTGGCTGCGAAAGTAGTGAACTATAAAGTAAATAAAGCTGGTTTAGTAGATATTGTTGGTGCTGCTGGTGATCAAAATATTCAAGGTGAAGATCAACAAAAATTGGATGTTTATGCGAATGAAGTTTTTATTCAAACATTAATAAACAGAGAAATTGTTTGCGGAATTGCATCTGAAGAAAATGACGATTTTATTACTGTTGAAGGTTTAGATAAAAGTCATAATAACAAATATGTTGTATTAATGGATCCGCTTGATGGTTCTTCAAATATTGATGTGAATGTTTCTGTTGGAACTATTTTCTCAGTTTATCGTAGAGTATCACCAATTGGAACTCCAGTAACTTTGGAAGATTTCTTACAACCAGGAGTAAATCAAGTTGCTGCAGGTTATGTAGTTTATGGAACTTCAACCATGTTAGTTTATACAACTGGTCATGGAGTTAATGGGTTTACCTTAAATCCAGCTATCGGAACGTTTTATTTGTCGCATCCAAATATGAAATTTCCAGAAAATGGAAGTATCTATTCTATAAACGAAGGAAATTATGTGCATTTCCCTCAAGGTGTAAAAGATTATATTAAATATTGTCAGTTAGAAGAAGAAGACAGACCATACACGTCTCGTTATATTGGAAGTTTAGTGTCGGATTTTCATAGAAATATGATTAAAGGTGGAATTTACATTTATCCAACAAGTTCAAAAGCACCAAAAGGAAAATTACGTTTGTTATATGAATGTAATCCAATGGCTTTTATTGCCGAACAAGCGGGCGGGAAATCATCAGATGGTTTCGGAAGAACAATGGAAATTATCCCAACAGAATTACATCAACGTGTGCCATTTTTCTGCGGTGTAAAAACCATGGTAGAAAAAGCAGAAGAGTTTATGGAAAACGCAAAATAAGTTATAATAAGATATAGATTGTTATAATAAGTTAAAGTTTCAAAGCGACAGTGATGTCGCTTTTTTATTTCCTCAAAATTCTGTAAGTTTGAAAAACCATTTTTAACCTACTATTATGCAAGAATTTTTAATATACTTCAATATGGGATTAAAGCACGTGTTAGACATTGGTGCTTATGATCATATTTTGTTTCTAATTGCCTTAATGATTCCATATGCGTTTAAAGATTGGCAACGTGTTTTACTGTTGGTTTCTTTATTTACTATTGGACATACTTTAGCGTTGTTTTTATCTGTTTTCGGAATGGTAAAAATTCCAGTTAACATTGTAGAGTTTCTAATTCCAATCACCATTTTAATTACCGCTATTTTTCATTTGTTTACAGCTGGAAAATCAGGTAAAAAAGAAAGCATCACTTTTGTTGCAATTGTGACGGTGTTTTTCGGATTAATTCATGGATTAGGATTCTCTAATTATTTTAATTCGATTATGGTTGGAACTAGAGCAGATAAAATGCTACCATTATTAGAATTCGCTCTAGGAATTGAAGCAGCTCAGATAATTGTGGTAATTGTAGTTTTAATCATCGCTTATTTAGTACAAACTGTTTTTAGATTTTCGAAAAGAGATTGGGCATTAGTGTTGTCGGCATTTATAATTGGTGTAGTTTTGCCAATGATTATTCAAAGCGAAATTTTTAAGTAAAATAGTTTCGCGAAAAACAAAAACCTTTGTGAATTAGTGCCTTCGTGGCAAAATATATAATGAAAGAAAAGAAAAAATTAAAATACGATTTAGCCTATTTACGCATCGCAACAGAATGGGGAAAATTATCATATTGCAAAAGGAAACAAGTTGGCGCAATTATTGTTAGAGATAGGATGATTATTTCTGATGGATATAATGGAACGCCAAGCGGATTTGAAAATTGTTGTGAAGATGAAGAGAATTTAACGAAATGGTATGTGCTTCATGCAGAAGCGAATGCCATTTTAAAAGTAGCACGATCAACGCAATCTTGTGAAGGTGCAACTTTATATATTACGCTTTCACCATGTAAAGATTGTAGTAAATTAATTCACCAATCAGGCATAAAAAGAGTAGTTTATTTAGAAGAATATAAAGATACTTCTGGAGTCGATTTTTTAAGAAAAGCTGGCGTAGAAGCTGAACATTTACAAGTTTTAAATGAGTAAAGAACAAAACAAATATTATATTTTTATTCCTATAATAATCGCCTTGTCTTTTGCAGGTGGGTTATTGTTAAGGGATAAGATTGATGTTTTGAAAAATACTCGAATCGGAGCAAAAACAGAAGGAAAAATAAAACTTAATAAACTAATCGACTTCATTGATAAAGAATATGTTGACGATGTGAATACCGATTCAATTGTTGATTTAACCGTTACTGGAATTCTAGAAAATCTCGATCCACATTCTATTTATATTCCAAAAGAACAAATAGCTGCCGTTGCTGAAAACATGGAAGGGAATTTCGTTGGTATTGGTGTAAATTTCTATATGTATAAAGATACGCTAACGGTTATTAAACCAGTTCCAAACGGACCTTCAGCGAAAGCGGGAATAAAACCAGGTGATAGAATTTTATTCGCTAATAAAACCCAATTATTTAAGAAAAAATACCAATCAGAAAACCTATTTCCTATTTTAAAAGGAGAAGTTGGAAGTGCGATTAATTTGGTAGTGTATAGAAAATCTGAAAACAAGAAATTCAAAGTTACCATAACTCGTGATTTAATTCCAATGAAAAGTGTGGATGTGGCAACGAAAATCAACGGAAAAACAGGTTATATTAAAGTTAACCGATTTGCAGAAACCACTTTTGAGGAGTTTCATAACGCTTTAGTTTCGCTAAAAAAGCAAGGTGTAAATGAACTAATTGTCGATTTAAGAGAAAATGGTGGTGGCTATTTAGAAATGGCTGTGGCTATGGCCGATGAGTTTTTGAAAAGCAAACAACTAATCGTTAAAACCAAAAATAAAAAAGGAACAGAAGATTTGTCTTTCGCTACAGAAAGAGGTGTTTTTGAAACGGGAAGATTATATGTTTTAATTGACGAAAATAGTGCTTCTGCTAGTGAAATTTTTGCTGGCGCGATTCAAGATAACGATAGAGGAACAATTGTGGGTCGTCGTTCTTTTGGGAAAGGTTTGGTGCAACGTGAGATGAAAATGAATGATGGTTCTGCAGTGCGATTAACCATTGCCAGATATTACACACCATCGGGAAGAAGTATTCAAAAACCGTATGAAGATAAAGGCGAAAAATACTTTAACGAATTTGAAAAACGTTTCTTAAGCGGTGAATTATACGAAGCCGACAGTATAAAAGTGGCCGATAGTTTGAAGTTTAAAACTAAAAAAGGCAGAATTGTATATGGCGGCGGTGGAATTATTCCAGATGTGTTCGTGCCGATAGAAAAAAACCACAACAAAGAAGGTTTAGAATTATTGTTGCAATCGGACATTATGAGTTATTATGCTTTCGAAAAGTTAGACGAAAATCGTGCTTTTTTTAGTAAAATGACTAAAGAAGAACTAAAAAATGAATTGTTTAAAAAGGAGAAATATTTCACGCAGTTTAAAGAATATGTAACTTCAAACGGATTACTTTTTAATTTGTCGGACCAAAAAGAACAAATAGTAACGTATTTATATGCCGAATTTTCAAAGCAACTTTTTAACGATACGGCGTATTATCAGATTGTACTTCCAAGAGACAAAATGATTCAAAAAGTTTTAGACAAACAGAAATAATTTAAGAAAACCTTTACAAACTTTGTCTTTTACTTAACTATTAGGCATTATTTATATTTTAATTTTGAATTTCTAAACTACTAGGATGAAAATTAAAATTACGCTACTTCTTTTCTGTTTCTTTACAAATTGCTTTTCTCAAAACATGAAAGGAAAAGTTACGGCTAATAATTTACCAATTCAAAATATTGAGGTCATTAATATTACCAGTAAAGAAGTTGTAAATACGAATGCGGAAGGCATTTTTGAAATTAAAGCATCTAAAGGAAATTGGATTTCATTTTACCATAAAAATTACGATGTTGTAAAAATATATGTCGATTCCTTATTTGATTATAATTCAGCTTTAGAAATTAAGTTGTTTGAGAAATCCATTAAAATTGAAGAAGTTGTAGTTGAAAAGCAACAACCATTTTTAAAAGGACTAAAAACTGGAATGCCTGTAATTCCGTATAACAAGCCAAATGTTTATTTTAATGATGGCTCTATTCCAAACGGGATGGATTTTATGGCAATTGGTAAAATGATAATTGGATTATTTAAAAACAAAGATAAAATAGAAATAAAAGCAAAAGAACCCCTTCAGTTTAGAGCCTTTACAACTCAAAGTTATAGTAATGATTTCTTAATAAATAGCTTGAAATTTAAACCTGAAGAAATAGAAGAATTTTTAAATTTCTGTAATTTCGATCCGAAATCAAAAGAAGCAGTTGAAAATTCAGATAAAATGACTTTACTACAATTTCTAATGACAAAAGCAGAAGAATTTAAAACATTAAACAAAAAAGAGTAGCTTATTCTTTTACCGAATCATAAACCTGAACTGGTTTGTCATCATTCCATAAAGTTAAAATATTAGTTGCTGCACTCACGCCACTTCCAGCTGCAATTACTAACTGACTTCTGTGTTTAGCTAATGTTCTGATATCATAAATCTTTTCGGGAACTAATGAATTTTAAATTTTGAAACTATAGTATTTTTCCATAACTTTGATAATCAAATAGTTAACGTCATGAAATTTTTTAGCTTAACATTGCTTTTGTTTTTAAGTTGTATTAGTATGGCTCAAAAACTATATTTTGAAGGGAAGGTTGTATTTGAATCTATTCCTCTTTCACAGGTTGAAATAATAAATAAAAATTCGAAAACAGTAATTAAGACCGATTTTTATGGAAATTTCAAAATTCCAGTGGAGGATTTAAATGAAATAATTATACATTATGAAGGATATCAAGATGTTTTTTATACTTATAAAAATGATTTTACTGGAGAAGTTGTAATTCAATTACCTAAAAAAGAGAGTGAAATTGAATTGGTTGTAGTTGATAATAAAAGAAAAGAATTTGAGATAAAATATTATAGACAATATTTAGAAAAAAATAAGTTGTATCCCGATGGAGCGATTGAAAATGGAATAGATTTTGTGGCGGTTTTTAAAATGCTTGGCAAAAATAAAATTGCATCGGTAGACTAAAAACAACTTATTCTTTTACCGAATCATGAACCTGAACCGGTTTATCGTCATTCCATAAAGTTAAAATATCTGTCGCTGCACTCGCGCCACTTCCAGCTGCAATTACTAACTGACTTCTGTGTCCAGCCAAAGTTCCAATAGCGTAAATTCCTTCGGTCACGAAATGATCGTCATTTGCTAACTGAATTCTGTTTTTCTCTGGCGCCGCTTTTTTGTGTGGAATAATATAGTTTTCTAAACCTTCAATCGTAAACGGATTTCCTGCGCCAATTCCAATCATAATGACTTTCGATTGGTAACTGTTTTTATTGGTTGTAATAGTGAAATTTCCAAATTTACCAGAAATAGCTAGTGCTTTTTCGTCCACAATTTGAATAATATGCGGATAACTTTCAGCTAAATGAGCGACACTTTCATGTAACAATTCGCTACCTAATTTTCCAGGAGCAATTCCGTATGCGTTATTGAAAATCGCTTTTTGCAACGAAGAACTTTTCTGATGTGCAATAAGTCCAATTTTTTTATCAACCATAAAAGATTTCTCTTTTGCCGAACCAAAAATTAAAGCTGCTGATACTCCAGAAACACCACCGCCAATTATTAAAACGTCAAACATATATTATTTTGTTTGCTCTACCAGTTTTCTTGAAACCATAAAAAGTGATACGATAACAATAGCGCAAAAAGAAGCAATAATTCCAATTAAAGCAATGGTACTTTCTCCTTCGAAAGGCTTGTCTAAACTAACTTTTGTAGCATTAAAAACAATTGTGATTAATGAGAATGCAATAACAATGTAAGTGAATATTTTCATTTTTTTTCATTTTTTTGTTGCTTGAGGTGTCACACTGAGCGGAGTCGAAGTGTTCTCGTAGGCAACAGTTTTTATTTATATAAACAATCCTTTTACGTTTGCGGCAAATAATTTTATTGAAATAGCCAATAAAATCACACCAAAAACTTTTCTAATAATTCCTAAACCATTTACGCCTAATAATTTTTCAATTTTCCCAGACGATTTCAAAACACCATAAACCAAAACTACATTAATTAAAATGGCAATAATAATGTTTACCTTATCATAAGCCGCGCGTAAAGATAACAAGGTTGTCATTGTTCCAGCTCCAGCAATTAAAGGGAAAGCAATTGGCACAATTGATGCTGTGGTTGGATTGTCTTCTTTGTATAATCGAACGCCTAAAATCATTTCTAAGGCTAAGAAAAACAATACAAACGAACCGGCTACAGCAAACGAATTCGCATCAATACCAATCAATTTCAAAATTTCTTCACCTACAAACAGGAAAGCAATCATAATAATCGCCGAAACAATTGTCGCTTTTTCCGATTGAATATGTCCAATTTTACTTCGTAAATCAACAATAATAGGAATACTTCCTAAAATATCAATTACAGCAAATAAAATCATTGATATCGTAAAAACTTCTTTCCAATCAATTCCCATAAGTAGTAATGTAAATGTTTTTGCAAATATAGGTATATTGTTTAAAAAAGCATTTGAATTTAACGATACATTAGGAACGACACCTTATTACATTGAAAAATGATGCATAAAATTACTATCTTTGCAGACTAAATTAAAAAGAATGTTTCAACTTCAAAAAACCATAGTTTCCGAAGAAATTTTAGAAAACGACTTCGTTTGTAACTTATCTGCTTGTAAAGGTGCGTGTTGTGTAGACGGCGATGCTGGAGCACCATTATCTATAGAAGAAGCGAAAATATTAGCTGATATTTATCCGAAAGTAAAATCGTTTTTACGTAAAGAAGGTATTGCGGCTATTGAAGCACAAGGCACTCACGTTATTGGTTCGGATGGCGAATTAGAAACCACATTAATTGATGGAAAAGATTGTGCGTATGTAATTTTTGATGGTAAAACGGCACTTTGCGGAATTGAACAAGCTTACAATCAAGGAATAGTAGATTGGAAAAAACCAATTTCTTGTCATTTATATCCAATTCGAGTAAAAGAATATTCAGATTTTTCAGCAGTAAATTACCATAAATGGCACATTTGTTCAGATGCTTGTGCTTTGGGTGCAGAATTGCAAGTGCCAGTTTATAAATTTGTGAAAGAAGCTTTAGTGCGAAAATTTGGAAATGAGTGGTTTGAAGAACTTGAAAAAGTAGCTCAGGATTTAAAAAAATAGACTATAAAAAAACACCTCAAAAATCGTCTTAGCAAGTGTATTATCAGCTGGTTAAGACGATTTTTTTATTCGTAAAGCTTAAATATAATTATTTGATAATTAAATAGTTATGAAAATTATTTTTAACTTTACAATTATTTCAGATTGTTAAAAACTTGGTCATATTGTGAATAAGTTTGGACAAGTTTAGCTTTCATAATTCAATTCATTTCTCCATTTTTGTAAAGTTAAAAATTTAGAGAAAGCATCTCATTAAACATAAAAAAATCAATTACTTATGTCAACCGTAGAACCAATTTTACAAGAAAACAAAAACAGATTCGTGATTTTCCCTATCAAACACCATGATATTTGGGAATTTTATAAATCAATGGAAGCTAGTTTTTGGACAGCTGAAGAAATTGATTTGTCTCAAGATTTAAACGATTGGAATAATAAATTGAATGCAGACGAAAAATATTTTATCAAACATATTTTAGCTTTTTTCGCGGCTTCTGATGGAATTGTGAATGAAAATCTTGCTGAGAACTTCGTAAATGAAGTACAATATGCGGAGGCGAAATTCTTTTATGGTTTCCAAATTATGATGGAGAATATCCATTCGGAAACGTATTCGCTTTTAATTGATACGTATGTGAAAGATGAAGCAGAAAAGACAGAATTATTCAACGCTTTAGAGGTTTTTCCTGCAATTAAGAAAAAAGCAGATTGGGCATTAAAATGGATAGAATCTGATTCTTTTGCTGAACGTTTAATTGCCTTTGCAGCCGTAGAAGGGATTTTCTTTTCTGGAGCTTTCTGTTCAATTTACTGGTTGAAAAAACGTGGATTAATGCCAGGTTTAACATTCTCTAACGAATTAATTTCTCGTGATGAAGGTGTGCATTGTGATTTCGCGGTGCATTTACATAATCACCATTTAGTAAATAAAGTTTCAAAAACGAGAATTAGAGAAATTATCGTGGACGCTTTAAATATCGAAAGAGAATTTATTACAGAATCATTACCAGTTTCTTTAATTGGAATGAATGCCGGATTAATGACACAATATTTAGAATTTGTTGCCGATAGATTGTTAGTGGAATTAGGTTGCGATAGAGAATACAATACAGCCAACCCTTTTGATTTTATGGACATGATTTCTTTACAAGGAAAAACAAATTTCTTTGAGAAAAAAGTGGCAGAATATCAAAAAGCGGGTGTCATGAATACAGATTCTGACGCTCAAAAAATTACTTTTGACGCTGATTTCTAAAATAAGATAATACAGAATTCCCCAAATCCTGATATTAAACTTTTCCTAAATCTTTTGTTGCTTCAATAAAAGATACGCCTTAATTACTGGCCTAAAATAATTAATACAAATAACCCGAAGTAGTAAAGGGATTTACTATTTCACAAAACAAAAAACTATGTACGTAATTAAAAGAGATGGCCACAAAGAGCCTGTAAGTTTTGACAAAATCACAGACAGAATCAAGAAACTGTGTTATGGTTTAAACGATTTAGTAGATGCTGTAAAAGTAGCTATGAGAGTTATTGAAGGATTATATGATGGTGTAACCACTTCAGAATTAGATAACTTGGCAGCTGAAACAGCGGCTTCAATGACCATTGCTCACCCAGATTACGCACAACTAGCAGCTCGTATTGCAATTTCTAATTTACATAAAAACACCAACAAATCTTTCTCGGAAACGATGAACGAAATGTTTCATTATGTAAACCCAAGAACCAATCAAGCAGCGCCTCTTTTATCAGAAGAAGTACACCAAGTAATTCAAGAAAATGCAGAATATTTAAATTCTCATATTATATATAATAGAGATTTTAACTACGATTATTTCGGATTTAAAACTCTAGAGCGTTCGTATTTATTAAAAATTAATGGTAAAATTGTAGAACGTCCTCAGCACATGTTAATGCGTGTTTCTGTTGGAATTCACTTAAACGATTTACCAGCTGTGTTAGAAACGTACGACTTAATGTCGAAAAAATTCTTCACACACGCTACGCCAACTTTATTTAACGCTGGAACGCCAAAACCTCAAATGTCATCTTGTTTCCTTTTAGCAATGCAAGACGATAGTATTGATGGAATTTACGACACGTTAAAACAAACAGCAAAAATTTCTCAATCGGCAGGTGGAATTGGATTATCAATTCACAATGTTCGTGCAACAGGTTCATACATTCGTGGAACTAACGGAACATCAAACGGAATTGTTCCAATGTTACGTGTTTTCAATGATACGGCTCGTTATGTAGATCAAGGTGGTGGAAAACGTAAAGGAAGTTTTGCCATTTACATCGAAACTTGGCATGCAGATATTTTCGATTTCTTAGATTTGAAAAAGAATACAGGTAAAGAAGAAATGCGTGCGCGTGATTTATTCTTCGCCATGTGGACGTCAGATTTATTCATGAAACGTGTACAAGAAGACGGATTATGGACGCTAATGTGTCCAAATGAATGTCCGGGTTTATACGATGTTCATGGGGAAGAATTTGAAGCATTGTATACTTCATATGAAGCAGCTGGAAAAGGTAGAAAAACTATCAAAGCTCACGAATTATGGGAAAAAATTCTAGAATCTCAAATTGAAACTGGAACGCCATATATGTTGTACAAAGATGCAGCAAATAGAAAATCAAACCAGAAAAATCTAGGTACGATTCGTTCTTCGAATTTATGTACTGAAATTATGGAATATACTTCGAAAGATGAAATTGCAGTTTGTAATTTAGCGTCTCTTTCGTTACCAATGTTCGTAGAGAATGGCACCTTCAATCACGATTTATTTTACACGGTTACAAAACGTGTAACTAAAAACTTAAATAAAGTAATTGATAGAAATTATTATCCAGTTATTGAAGGAGAAAATTCTAACAAACGTCACCGTCCAATTGGATTAGGCGTACAAGGTTTAGCAGATGCTTTCATCATGTTGAGAATGCCTTTTACAAGTGACGAAGCGAAAAAATTAAACCAAGAAATCTTCGAAACAATGTACTTTGCAGCTGTAACGGCTTCAATGGAAATGGCAAAAGAAGAAGGACCATATTCTAGCTTTAAAGGTTCGCCAATTTCTCAAGGAGAATTCCAATATAACCTTTGGGGAATGCAAGATTCTGATTTATCAGGTCGTTGGGATTGGGCAAGCTTAAGAAAAGAAGTAATGGAATTTGGAGTTCGTAATTCATTATTAGTAGCTCCAATGCCAACCGCTTCTACTTCTCAAATTTTAGGAAACAACGAAGCGTTCGAGCCATATACTTCTAACATTTATACTCGTAGAGTTTTATCTGGAGAATTCATCGTGGTAAACAAACATTTACTAGAAGATTTAGTAAAATTAGGACTTTGGACAGAAGAATTGAAACAAGAATTAATGCGTGAAAACGGATCGGTTCAAAATTTAAATATTCCACAAGACTTAAAAGAATTATATAAAACAGTTTGGGAAATGTCTATGAAAGATATTATCGATATGTCGCGTCACCGTGGGTATTTCGTAGATCAATCGCAGTCGTTAAACTTGTTCATGCAAAACGCCAATTATGCGAAATTAACATCAATGCACTTCTATGCTTGGCAATCTGGTTTAAAAACTGGAATGTACTATTTACGTACGAAAGCTGCTGTTGATGCCATTAAGTTTACATTAAACAATGATAAAAAAGCGGAACCAATTGTACAAACTGCTCCAAAAGAGCAATTAGAAGTGGTGCAAGCTGTTGAACCGGTTGCAGCTTCTGCCATGTCAGCTGAAGAATACCGCGCCATGATTGAATTAGCTAAAAATGCTGGTCCAGACGATTGTGAAATGTGTGGTTCTTAATTAGGAAAACATAAAAATAGAATTCATAAAACAGCCATTATTTTTAGTGGCTGTTTTTTTATACCTTTGTAAAAAATATAATCATGGCAAAAGAAAAAGGAGTTTATACAGGAATAATTGAACAAGACGCTGACGGAAATTTTTTCTGCGGTCCATATATGTTAGATTACAAATTAGTCGTTTCGAAATTTAAATTGGGAGATGAAGTAAATCTGAAAACAGTTATTGAAAATCCAAGCGATAAAAGTTATGATAAGTATCCAAAGAAATCAAGTTTGTTTTTCTTATCAAATTTAAAAGAGTAAATTTTACAGCCTTCATTTCGAAGGCTTTTTTTGTATAAATAATTATCTTCGTACTATAAAATACTAACAAATGAAAATCATTCGAACCAATTCAGATAACCCAGATTTTAAAAAATTATCAGCACTTTTTGATGACTATTTAGTTGATATTGATGGTGATGAAAGAGATTTTTTTGCGTTTTATAATAATGTGCAATTAGACCATGTTCTAGTGGTTTATGAGAATTCAGAAGCTGTTGGTTGTGGTGCTTTTAAAGAATTTGACGAGAATACGGCTGAAATCAAACGAATGTTCGTACATCCAACTCATAGAAATAAAGGAATTGCAAAGCTTGTTTTAAACGAATTAGAAAATTGGGCCAACGATTTTGGTTTTACTTCATATATTTTAGAAACTTCACCAAAGCTGACAAGTGCTATTGCTTTATATCAAAAAACAGGTTATGAATTCATCCCAAATTACAAGCAATATGTTGATGTAGAAAATAGTGTTTGTATGAAAAAAGTGAAATAAATTCCTATCTTCGTCAATCTAAAAATAATATTCCAATGATGCAGTGGGAACAACTTTTGTCTTTAAAAAGACAAGGCGATACAAGTAAAAGATTACGAAAAGAACAAGACGATACGCGTTTAGGTTTTGAAGTAGATTATGATAGAATTATTTTTTCTTCAGAATTTCGTTTGCTTCAAGATAAAACTCAGGTTATTCCGCTTTCTAAAACGGATTTTGTCCACACGCGTTTAACGCACAGTTTGGAAGTTTCTGTTGTGGGTCGTTCTATCGGGAGATTAGTTGGAAAAAAAGTTTTAGAAAAATATCCGCATTTACAAGAAATTCACGGCTATCAATTAAATGATTTTGGTGCGATTGTAGCAGCTGCATGTTTATCGCACGACATTGGAAATCCGCCTTTCGGACATTCAGGTGAAAAAGCAATTGGTGAATATTTTTCTTCAGGAAGCGGACAAAAATACAAATCTGAAGTCACTGAAAAAGAATGGCAAGACATTGTTGATTTTGAAGGAAATGCGAACGGATTTTCTATCTTAACATCAAGCAGAGAAGGTGTAGAAGGTGCGTTACGATTGTCGTATGCGACTTTAGGGACTTTCATGAAATACCCAAAAGAAAGTTTACCCAAAAAACCAACCTCAAACATTTGCGATAAAAAATACGGATTCTTTCAACAAGACAAAAAATTCTTTCAAGAAGTCGCTACCGAATTAGGTATGATTTCGAATAAAACCAATCCAGATGTTGGGTATTTTCGTCATCCATTAGCCTTTTTAGTAGAAGCCGCAGATGACATTTGCTATACAATTATTGATTTTGAAGACGGAATAAAATTGGGATTAATCAATGAAGATTTCGCTTTGGAATATTTGATTAAATTGGTTCAAAAATCTATCGATTCTAAAAAATATAATGAACTAAAAACCAAAGAAGATCGTATCAGTTATTTACGAGCTTTGGCAATTGGAAGTTTAATTAACGATGCGGTTTCTATATTTATGGAAAACGAATTGGCTATTTTAAAAGGGGAATTTTCGGTTTCTTTAATGGATAAAAGCCAATACAAAGCACAAATTTCAGATATCATAAGTATCAGTGTAAAAAATATTTATCAATCCAAAGAAGTGATTGAAAAAGAAATTATTGGTTATAAAGTCATTCACACTTTATTAGATGTTTTTATTAATGCGTATATTAATACTTCTAATAATTCGGCAACAAATTCTGACAAATTGATTATGAATATCTTACCGGAAAAGTATAAAAGCAATAAAGAAACGATGTATGATAAGTTGTTGAATGTCTGCCAATTTGTCTCTCTATTGACTGATGGTAAGGCTATTGAGATTTATAAAATCATCAACGCCACAAAAATTTAATAACATAAAATGACTAAAAACTTGTTTTTTATTCATAAAGTATTAATTTTGAGGCACTAACTTAATAAACCCAATCTTATGAAAAAGCTATTACTCTTATTTTTTGGAGTTAGTTTACTAATTTTAACTGGTTGTTCAGATGCCAAATCGAAAGTGGCTTCTGGATCCCAAAAAACAAAAATTAATGTTCAAAACAATAAATATTTTGAACAAAAATCAACAGAAGTAACAGTAGTTAAACCTATAACTCCTGAAGCTGTTGTTGAACAAAAATTGTCTGATAAAGCAATTTTAGAAAATAATAAGCTAAGAGAACTTCATGCTTGTTATTTAGCGGAAAGCCCTTATAAAGAAGTTTTAAAATTATCAAAAAAGGAAAGAAAAGCTATAGGCTTAGTTCCTAATAAATATTATGAAACGGAATGGGAAAATTCTATTAACCCAGCTCTAGGAAGACCTACTCCTGAAAATCTTAAAGCTTTACGTATCCAATTAGAAAAGGAAAGAAATGGAGTTGATTCAGATCCTCTGGCTAGAGCTCCTGGTGATGCTGCAAGTAATAGTTGGGTGGAAAGAGGTCCAACTAACGTTGGAGGTAGAACAAGAGCAATAATGTTTGACCCTAATGATGCTTCAAATGAAACCGTTTTTGCTGGTGGAGTTAGTGGTGGTTTATGGAAAAACACTAATATTTCTAATGCCAATTCAACTTGGACTAGAGTTAATATTCCTGAAAATTTAGCAATATCATGTATCTCAGTTGATCCAAATAATTCTTCTATTTTTTATGTTGGTACTGGTGAGTCTTACGTTGGAGGAGATGTTAATGGAGATGGCGTTTGGAAATCTACTGATGGTGGAGCTACTTGGGCTAATGTTTTTGGAGGTATTAGCGGCGCTACATATTTTCAATCAGCAACAAATATCACAGTCAATTCTCCTGTTTCTTCTGTATATTCTTCTGTTGAAACAACGGCTTTTGGTGTGCCAGTTAATTCGCCTATAACAGCAGATCTTGTTTTAGTTAATGATGGTTCTGGTGCTCCAACCGAAGCGTGTGGTGCGTTACCAGCTAGTTCAGTATTAAATAAAATTGCCTTAATAAGAAGAGGAAATTGTAATTTCGTTCAAAAAATAATAAATGCTAAAAATGCTGGGGCAATTGCAGTTATTGTAATGAATAACATACCTGGTAATCCAGCTGGAATGGGTGGAGTAGATACTAATAGTGAAATTGATATTCCATCTGTAGCAATTTCAAAAGATGCTGGAGATGCTTTAGTAGCGTTAATAGGAAGTGGTGCTGTAAATGTTACAATAAATCCAAGTACTGGTGGTATAACTGGAAATATTGTTCCTGGAAATCAACACATCAATGATATTGTTGTAAGAAATAATGGTGGTGTATCTGAAATTTATGTTGCAGCTGCTGATGGTATAGGTTATGGAGCTTATTTAGGTGGACCAAATTACGGATTGTTTAAATCTGTAAATGGTGGTTCTACTTGGACTGAAGTTGCTCTTCCATTAACAGTAGGTGGATTAAAACACTGTCCAAATGACATCGAAATCACTTCAGGTAATAAAATTTGGTTGGCTACAACAAATAGTTTTATAAATGGTGATGGTGGTGGGAAAGTTTTTTCTTCTGCAGATGGTGTTACTTTTGTTGAAAAATATGCAGTAGCTTCTGGTCAAAGAACTCAAATAGCAGTTTCTAAAACAAATCCAAATAAAGTGTATGTTTTGGCGCAAATTCCAGGTGGAGCAAGTATTTTAAAAACTATAGATAATTTTGCAACTACAACAGCTTTGTCTCAACCAGCTGATGCAGACCCAGGTGTCCCTGCAACAGATTTCACTAGAGGTCAAGCGTTTTATGATTTATTAATTGCAGCAGACCCAACAAATGATGAAACTGTTTATGTAGGTGGTATCGATTTATTTAAATCTACAAATGGTGGTGGAAGTTTTAATCAATTTACACATTGGTATGGAGGTTTTGGTTATCAAGAAGTACATGCTGATCAACATGCCATAGCTTTTGGTAATGGAGCATCTGCAAGTACTGAGTTAATATTTGGAAATGATGGTGGTGTTTATTATTCAGCTGATGGCGGCGGTTCAACTACTTCAAGAAACAAAGGATTTAATGTAACTCAGTTTTATAGTTTAGGTGTTGCGCCAAGTGGAGCAACTGGAGGAAATTTAGTAAATGATTACTTTGCAGCAGGTGCTCAAGACAATGGTTCTCAATATTTTGCTTCTGTAGTTTCAGGTGCTAACGCTAGTACTGAAGTACAAGGTGGAGATGGAGCATTTACTATGTTTGATCAAGGTGCAGATAAATATTATATCACAAATTATGTTTATAATCAAAGTATTAATAGAAGAACTACAGCTGGTGGATTAAAAGTTATCAATAGTGAATCAACTTCTAATGGAGCTTTTATTACGCCAATGGTTTTAGATTCAAATTTGAATATATTATATTCAGATTATTCTAGTGGAACTACATATCAAATAAGAAGATATACAAATGTTGGACTTACAGGAACAGTTGCTAAAACTATATTAACAAATGCGCTTTTGACGGCTCAGCCTACGGCTTTTGCAGTTTCAAAATACACAACAGCTACAACAACTTTATTAGTTGGTACAAGAGCTGGTAAATTGTTAAGATTAACTACAGCAAATGCCTCGGCAGTTTGGGCAGATATCTCTTCGCCTTTATTTTTAGGTACAGTTTCTGATGTTGAGTTTGGAGAATCAAATAATGAAATTTTTGTAACCTTCAGTAACTATGGTGTAACAAGTATTTGGTATACAGCAAACGGAACTGCGGCAACTCCAACATGGGTAAATAAAGAAGGTAATTTCCCAGACATTCCAGTAAAATGTATTTTACAAAATCCTTTATTGCCAACAACAGAGGTTATAATTGGAACAGAATTAGGAGTTTGGTACACAAACAATTTTAATGCTGCTTCACCAATTTGGAGACAATCTTATAATGGTATGCGAAATGTAAAAGTTACTGATTTAGATTTAAGAAATGATAACATGGTGTTTGCAGCTACTTTCGGAAGAGGAATTTTTTCAGGATTGTTTACAAATACAGTGTTAAGTAATGAAGCTTTTGTAAACAATAAAAATGTTTCTATTTATCCAAATCCAGTTAAAGATGTTTTAAATATTAATGTTAAAGATTTCTCAAGTGAGGTTTCGGTTAAAATTATTGATATTAATGGAAGAGAAGTGTATTCTCAAAAAGTAGATAACATTAATACAAATGCTGTTAATTTATCAAACTTGTCGGCTGGAGTTTATGTTTTAAAACTTCAAGGTGAAAATTTAAATTATTCAGAAAAGATTATTCTTGAATAAATAAAATAAGATCAACATAAAAAAACCTGTTATTTCAAATAACAGGTTTTTTTTATTTTTATGATTTATATTTTAAAGGCAAATACACCACTTTTTTGGTTTCGAAAAATTCTTCTTCAAAAAAGTCTGGTAAATCATATAGTTGAACCGTTTTGTAAGCGGCTAATTCTTCTGATAAATCGCCACCTTTCAAATACAAAATTCCGTTTTTCAATTCGTGTGTAGAATTTTTCTTGGTTTTGTCTTTAATCCATTTTACGAAGTCTGGCATGTTTGTAACGGCTCTACTCACAATAAAATCGAATTCTTCTTTCACTAATTCGGCTCTTTTTTGTTCCGCTTTTACATTTTTCAATCCTAAACCTTGAGCCACTTCATTCACAACTTTTATCTTTTTGGCAATAATGTCAATCAAATAAAATTGCGTTTCAGGAAACATAATAGCTAATGGAATTCCAGGAAAACCACCGCCAGTTCCTACGTCTAAAACCTTAGAACCAGGATTAAATTGTATCACTTTTGCAATTCCTAAAGAATGTAATACGTGACGAGAATATAGTTCGTCAATATCTTTTCTAGAAATTACATTAATTTTCGAATTCCAATCGGTATATAAATCGTACAATTTTGTGAATTGTTCAATCTGTAAAGGAGTTAAATCGGGGAAATATTTTAAAATCAGTTCCAAATCGTTTATTTTTTTTGCAAAAATACAATTTTTATGTGATATGATATTTATCATAATTATTTTTAGAGAAATATTAGTACATTTGCACATTAAATAAATTTATATGGAAATTAAATCTCCAACCTTTTCTAGATTAGATAAAGCTCAATTTTTTAAGACTCTAAATAAAAGAGTTAATGAATATTTCAAAGAAAAAGACATTGAAAAAACAGGGAATTGGAAGCTACATTTAAAAACAATTATAATGTTTACATTGTTTTTTGTGCCATTTTTTGTCATTTTCTTCGTAAAAGTTCCAACTTTGGTATACGTGTTAGCCTCTATTGTTATTGGAATTGGTATGGCTGGAGTAGGAATGAATGTGATGCATGACGGAAATCATGGTTCATATTCTTCTAAAACTTGGTTAAATAAAATTATGGGCGGAAGTATCTATATTTTAGCTGGTAATGTTTACAATTGGCAAGTACAACACAACGTATTACACCATACTTATACCAATATTCCTGGTCACGATGAAGATTTAGATGCTGGTCGTGTAATCCGTTTTACAAAAGAAGCAACTTGGTATAAATTCCACGCTTTTCAACATTATTATTCTATCTTTTTATATGGTTTGTTAACAATAAACTGGTGTTTAACAACCGATTTTAAACAAATGGGTGGTTACCTAAAAAGAAAATTATCTTATGGAAGCGCGCCAAACCCAACCAATTTATGGACAGGTTTAGTAATTTCTAAAATTGTATATTTCGGATTTTGGATTGTTTTACCATTAATTTTTAGTGCTGCAAGCTGGTGGGTAATTTTACTTGGATTTTTCGCGATGCATTACACGGCTGGAATGATTTTAAGTGTGGTTTTCCAATTAGCTCACATTACTGAAGATACTATAAATCCTCATCCAAATGAAGAAGGTGAAATTGAAAACACTTGGGCCATTCACCAATTGTTAACTACAGTGAATTTTGCACCTAAAAACTGGATTGTAAATTGGTACACAGGTGGATTAAATCACCAAGTTGAACATCATCTTTTTCCAAATATCAGTCATATTCACTATGGTAAAATCGCAGAATTTGTAAAACAAACTGCTGCCGAATGTGATTTACCATATTTCGAATATCAAACGATGAGAAGCGCGGTTGCTGCACATTTCAAGCATTTAAAAGAATTAGGACAAAAACCTCAATTAGCATAATTTGTAGAAACGCGATTTATCGCGTTTCTTTATTTATCACGTTTTTTCATTTATAAAATTTTTAACTACCAACATGAACAACATTTTATCAGAAAGAATTAATAATCTTGCCGTTTCACAAACTTTAGCAATGGCAGCATTAGCAAGAGAATTAAAACAACAAGGAAAAGACATTATCAGTTTAAGTTTAGGTGAGCCTGATTTCAATACACCTGATTTCATCAAAGAAGCTGCAAAAAAAGCTATCGATGATAATTATTCGACTTATCCTCCAGTTGATGGGTATTTAGATTTAAAAGAAGCAATTTGTGCGAAATTCAAACGTGATAATAATTTAAACTATACACCAAATCAAATTGTAGTTTCAACAGGAGCAAAACAATCTTTATATAATATCGCTCAAGTAATGCTTAACGATGGTGATGAAGTAATTCTTCCTGCACCATTTTGGGTTTCTTACTTCGAAATTATCAAACTTTCTGGTGGAATTCCAGTAGAAGTGCCAACTTCTGTAGAAACAAATTTCAAAATTACTGCTGAACAATTAGAAGCAGCCATCACACCAAAAACAAAAATGATGTGGTTCAGTTCACCTTGTAATCCTTCAGGTTCGGTTTATAGTAAAGCAGAATTAACGGCTTTAGCTGCCGTTCTTAAAAAATATCCAAATGTATACGTAGTTTCAGATGAAATTTACGAACACATTAATTATACGGGTGATTACTGTTCAATTGGTTCAATTGAAGGAATGGAAAATAACACAATTACTGTAAACGGTGTAGCAAAAGCATTCGCCATGACAGGTTGGAGAATTGGTTATATGGGTGCGCCAGAATTCATCGCGAAAGCCTGTACAAAAATGCAAGGTCAAGTAACAAGTGGTGCAAATTCTATCGCGCAACGTGCTACAAAAGCTGCGGTAGAAGCAAATCCTTCTCAAATTAAATATATGGTTGATGCGTTTCATAAACGTCGCGACTTAG